>NZ_JBEOVG010000100.1:0-31727 GCF_040295345.1 Actinosynnema sp. NPDC002837 | reverse complement strand
CCCGGGAGATCCTCCCGGGGCGCCGTCGTGCTCGTCGGCTCAGTGACCGAGGAGCGGCACGTCCAAGGTGCCGAAGTGGTAGGCGCGCACCGCGGCCACCAGCTCGTCCACGGTCAGCGTCCCGTTGCCGTTGGAGTCGATGGTCCGGAAGGCCTCGACCGCCGACGCGGGGTCCACCCCGATGGCGTCCAGCCACTTGTGGAACTCCGGCGGGCTCACCTCGCCGTCGCCGTCGGTGTCGCACAGGCCCACCATGGCCGCGACCGTCGGCCGGATCACCCGGTTGAACCCGGCGTCACCCTCGGCGAACACCTGCGCCTCGACCACGCTGAGGAACTGCTCCTCGGTCATCGAGCCGTCCGCGCCCACACCGGCCTTGGTCGCCAGGAACTCGTACATGGAGATGTAGGCGTCGATCAGCGCCCGCGCCTGCGGTGACGACTTGTCCTCGCCGAACGCCTCGATGATGCGACTGGCCTCGGCCTCGTAATCGGACTTCTCGATGCTGCCGTTGCCGTTGACGTCCCACTTCTCGAAGCGCTTCTTGAGCCGATCGCTCTTGACCGCCGTGGACATGACCATTCGGACACTCCTCAAAGATTCTGCGAAACCTGACGTGCTGCTCCCGGTCCGCGGACCGGCTCCCCGATCACGGGGCCCTCAAAGGCGCATGACCTCCCCTCCCGGCACGCTGCCCGTGACGTCCAGCAGCCGCCGCGAGTTCCTGGCCAGGTGGCCGAGGTCGTAACCGCTGTGCGCGACGAGCAGCACGGTGGCGTCGCTCGCGCGCAGCGCGGAGTCCAGGTCGGCGGCGGACGGCCCGAGCGCGGGCACCTCACCCGCGACCGGGTCGTGGTAGGTCACGTCGACGCCGAGCGCCCTGAGCTCGTCGGCGATCCGGAACGCGGCGGACTCCCTGGTGTCCGGCACGTCCGCCTTGTACGACACGCCCAGCAGGAGTATCCGCGCACCGGCGACGGGCACACCCGCGCGGTTCAGCAGCCGCACCGCCCGTTCGACGACGTAGGACGGCATCGCCGAGTCGACCCGCCGGGCCGCTTCCACCACGCCCAGCCGCGCGCCCTCACGACGGGCCTTGTCCAGCAGGTAGCGGGGGTCGACGGGGATGCAGTGACCGCCGACGCCAGGTCCGGGGGTGAACGGCTGGAAGCCGAACGGCTTGGTGGCCGCGCAGTGCAGCACGTCCCACACGTCCACCCCGAGCTGGTCGCAGAACACCGCGATCTCGTTGACCAGCGCGATGTTCACGTACCGGTAGGTGTTCTCCAGCAGCTTCGCCATCTCGGCCTCGCGGGTGCCGCGGGCCACCACGACGGAGTCGACGAACCGGCTGTAGAAGGTGGCGCAGTGCTTGGTGCACAACGGGGTGTGACCGCTGACGACCTTGGGCGTGTTGCGGACGCCGAACGTGCGGTTGCCGGGGTCGATGCGTTCCGGCGAGTAGCCGAGCGGGAAGTCCTCACCGGCCACGAGGCCGTGCCGCTCCAGGATCGGCCGCACCACCTCGTCGGTGGTGCCGGGGAAGCTCGTGGACTCCAGGATCACGAGGGTGCCCGGGCGCAGGTGGTCGGAGACGGTCTCGGCGGCGGCGCGGACCGCGTCGAGGTCGGGTCGCCCGTCAGGCGCCAGACCGGTGGGCACGCAGATCACCACGGTGTCGGCGCCCGTGATCACGGCCGGATCGGTGGTGGGGGTGAACCCGCCGGCGCGCATGGCGCCCAACTCGGTGTGCGACACGTCCAGCACGTGCGAACGGCCCTCGGTGAGCGTGCGCACCACGTCCGGGTCGGTGTCGTAGCCCGCCACCGTCAGACCCGCGGCGGTCGCCGCCGCCGCCAGCGGCAGCCCTACGTAGCCGACTCCGACCACGACCAGATCGAAGGACACCTGCGCCCTCTCCACATCGGTTGGGGTTGACCACCACGGCGGTCAGGCCTTGAAGCTCGCGCCGTGCACGGGCACGTGCGTGCCGTAACCCTTTTCCACCGTGACCAGGGGCGCGAAGCACGTCGGATCGCCGTAGATCGTGACGGCGCCGTCGGTCAGGTTGGCGAGCACGTGCGCTCCTGCCGGCAGCGACTGGCAGCCTTCGGGGTCGTCGTAGGTCTTCAGTGGAGTGACCTCGACGGAGAACACGACCACCCGACCGGTGGCCGCCTGCGCGGCCGGGCTCACCGGGACCAGCACGACGGCCGCGGCGAGCGCGCTGAGCACCACGCCGAACAAGCGCTTCACCCATTGCCTCCTCACTAGACGTAATCGCTGTCCGGAAGCTAACAGTCACCCAGAGCACCGAGCAGTAGTTGAACCGAACACCACTCGGGCAGGTTGCGATCTTCGGCGGTAGTTCATCCGGACGGTCATCGGACGGGCGGAACGAGTGGGTGTCGGTGATCCGACCACCGTCCGAATTCACGAGTTCGAGCGACGCTCACCGGACTTCCCTATGAGTTAAGAGAAATTTCAGACGCAGTCCGTGACGAACCCGCAACAGGGCGGCCACGGCAGGCACACCACCGCACGGACGAGCGCCCGCCCGCGCCCGCCGACGGCAGATCCGGCGGAGCTCGAACGGCAACAGACAGCCGACTACGGACGGTGAGACGCTGCCGGGGTGGCGCCTGAGTGCGGTCCACAGTGGACCTACGGCGAGTAACCGGACCAGCCACCCAGGGGACGGCTTCAGGGTGGAGGGTCAGGGATGGCGAACGGGCCGGTGGGACCGTGACCTGGCGAGTCCCACGGCTGACGGCTCGACGGAAGCGCTTCGCGACCGGGCGGGACGTCCAGTTTCGGCGAAGTGGACTGGGACGTCGGCGGTGGCCGGTCCTTAGGCTTCGGGCTGCCCCTTTCGTCGACTGGAGGTTTGCGTGGTGGAGAACGTGACGGCCGGGCCCGGATCACCGGAGCCGGCCGACCTGCCGGACGCGGCGGTCACGGCGGACGTGCTCGACGCGACGACCCGTTACGCGGCGTCGATCCTGGCCGCCCTGCCCGACCGACCCGTCGTGCCCGTAGGCGAGGTGACGCCCGCGAGCGATCCGCTGCCGGTGTCGGGGACGGGGTTCGCGGGCGCGCTGGACCTGTTCGCCCGCCGGTGGGCGCCCGGGTTCTCCGCGTCCGCCGGGCCCCGTTACCTGGGGTTCGTCACTGGCGGCAGTACGCCGGCGGGCATCGCGGGTGACTGGTTGGCGGCGGTGTTCGACCAGAACCCGGCCGCGTCGGACGGGTCCTCCGCGTCCGCGTTGGAACGGGAGACCGTGCGGTGGTTGGCGTCGATGTTCGGGCTCGGCGACGTCCACACCGGGGCTTTCGTCACCGGGGCGACGATGTCGAACTTCGTCGGGCTCGCCCTCGGTCGGGAATGGCTGGGTGAGCGGGCCGGGGTGTCGGTGGCCGAGTCGGGCGTCACCGCGCTCGGCCCCGTCAAGGTGTACTCGGGTGCGCCGCACTCCAGCACCTACAAGGCGCTGTCGATGCTCGGACTGGGCCGGGACAGCCTGCGCCTGATCCCCACCCTGCCCGACCGCGAGGCGATCGACGTCGCGCAGCTGGCCGCCGAACTCGACGGCACGCCCGCCATCGTGGTCGCGAACGCCGGAACCGTGAACACCGCCGACTTCGACGACCTCCGCGCACTGGTCGAACTGCGGTCGCGCACACCGTTCTGGCTGCACGTCGACGCCGCGTTCGGCGGCTTCGCGGCCCTCTCCCCCGCCTTCACCCACCTCGTCGACGGCCTCGCCGACGCCGACTCGATCTGCGTCGACCTCCACAAGTGGCTCAACGTGCCCTACGACGCGGCCGTCCAGTTCACCCGCCGCCGCGACCTCCAGGTCGAGGTCTTCCGCAACTCCGCCGCGTACCTCGGCCTGCCGACGGAGGACCCGGACTTCGTCCACCTCACCCCGGAGAACTCACGCCGCCTGCGCGCCCTGGCGACCTGGTTCACCCTCACCGCCTACGGGCAGGACGGCCACCGCCGGATCGTCGAACGCACCGTCGACCTCGCCCACCGCCTCGGCGACCTGCTCGCGGACACCCCCGGCGTACGCGTCCTGGCGCCGGTCCGGCTCAACGTCGTGTGCTTCACCCTCACCGACTCACCGACCCCGGACCGCATCGCCGAAGTCGCCCGCCGCATCGCGTCGAGCGGCGCGACCTTCCTCACCCCCACCGTCTACAAGGGACAGCCCGCCCTCCGTGCGGCCTTCAGCAACTGGCGCACGGAGCCGTCCGACCTGACCACGATCCACACCGCGATCGCCGACGCGTGCACGGACCTCTGAACGGCTTGCCCACGGCCTGGACAACGCAGCCGGCCCTGCGGCAGGCCGACGCGAAGGCACGCACACCTGCTACCGCAGGGTCCTCGACTTCGCTCCGGCTGCCCGGAGGCTTCGGGCACGACCTTTTGGCTCGGCGTTCAGACGCGGCACTCGCCTGGTTGGCCGGGGACTGTCGCCGCCTTCGACAGTGACGCCGGTGGTCGAGCGGGTGCTGCGGTTCGGGGCGGCGGAACCGAGCTGTCGACGGACGACCAAGGCTGCTGATCATCGCCAAGGCCACGGCTCCCACGAACTGGCGGGCTTCCGCACCGAACCAGGCTCCGATCCCACCTGCCAGCACGTCAGGACAACGTCGGCACCAACACATCGGTGAAGCCCGGTTAGGCGGAACCGACCTGTCGACCGACGGCCAGGGCTGCTGATCGTCGCCAACGCGGTCACAGCTCCCGCGAACTGGCGGCTTCCGCGCCGAACGCGACTCCGATCCCGCCGGCTGGCACGTCGGGACAACGTGGGCAGCACGTCGGCGGCCACGGTGTCCAGGATCCTGACTGGAGAACGGCCGTCCGCTTCCGGCCACGGCGCCAGCACATCGGCGAAGCCCGGTTAGGCGGAACCGAGCTGCCGACGGACGGCCAGGGCTGCCGAGCATCGCCGACGAGGGTCACAGCTCCCGCGAACTGGCGGCTTCCGCGCCGAGCGAGAGTCCGACCCGCCGGCCCGTCAGGACAACGTCGGCAGCACCTCGGCGGCCACCGTTTCCACGATCGCCTCGTCGCCGGCGAACGGGCCGTCCGCTCTTGGCCACGGCACCAGCACGTCGGTGAAGCCCAGGTCGTCCGCACGGCCCAGGAAGTCGCGGTAGCACTCGACGCTCGACAGCGAGAACACCGGCGCGGCGTCGGTCTGCAAGAAGCGGCGGACCGACGCCCGGTCCCGCGACTCGGCGGCCAGCGCCTCGTCGAACCGCGCCGACAGCTCGGCCAACGACTTCCACCACGAGTCCAGCGAATCCCGAGCCGAACCCACGGTCACCCACCCCTCGCCGTGCTTCGCGGCCAACGCCAGCGCTCTCGGACCGTTCGCCGCCAGGATGAACGGCGTACGAGGCCGTTGCACGCAGCCGGGAGCGTTCCGGGCACCCACGGCCCTGTAGTACTCGCCCGAGTAGTCGACCCGATCCTTGGTCAGCAAGGCGTCCAACAACTCGACGAACTCCTCGTACCGGCGCGCCGGGCTCGCGGCCTTGGTCGTGCCGCCGAACACCTCGACGTCGTAGCCGCCCACCCCGCCCGCGCCGACGCCCACGGCGAGCCTGCCGTCCGACAGGTCGTCCAACGCCATCACGTCACGCGCGAACGGCAGCGGGTGGCGGAAGTTCGGCGACGCGACCATGAACCCCAGCTCGATCCGCGACGTCGCCACCGCCGCCGCGCTCAACGTGGGCACCGAGCCGAACCACGTGTGGTCGACCAGCGGACCCCAGCCCAAGTGGTCGAACGTCCACGCGTGGGCGAACCCGTACGCCTCCGCCGCCAACCACCGCGGCTTCGCCTCGGCCCAGCGGTACTCCGGCAGGATCGTGATCCCGGCACGCATGACACCCCCTCTGATCGAACAAGCGATGCGTTCATTCGAACAGAGGAGGCGTGAGTGGTCAACACCGGATCGGGTGATCTACCGGCCGCCGACGCGCGAACGCCCGGCCCCGACCTCCACCGAGGAGTCGGGACCGGGCGCTCACCGGGCGCGGACCTAGCCCCAGATCGACGCCGCCCACTCGGGGTGGTCGATGAACGGGTTGCGGTTGCGCTGGTAGCGGTCGTAGATCACCTGGTTGCGACGCTTCTCGAACGCGTCCGGCGGGTCCTGCGCGTGCCACCGCAACAGGACCGACAACCTGCCGTGGTACGGCGCGGTGCCGTTGTTGACGTTGTCGTTCATCTCCAGGTTCGGGTAGCCGTCGCCGCCCTCGTACCGCACCGCCATGTAGAACAACATCCGCGCGACGTCGCCCTTCACCGCGTTGCGCGGCTCCCACGAGTCGGCGTCGGTGTAGTTGCCGGGAGCCTCGCCGACCGCTGAGCCGCCCAGGTCGAAGTCCTTGTTGCCCCGCTCCGCGTTCACCGACACGTCCGTCGGCCGCAGGTGGTGGATGTCGGTGCCCGGACCGGTCGCGGTGCCGAAGTCGCCGTGGGACTTGGCCCAGACGTGCTCGCGGTTCCAGTCGTCGGGGTCACCGCCGTTGGTGGTCTTGCTCTGCGAACGCCCGGTGTAGAGCAGGATCACGTTGGCGCTGTTGCCGGGGTCCTGGTCGGTGACCTTCAACGCCTCCCACACCTGGTCGTAGGACAGCTTGGTGTTGGTCCGGATGATCCCGTTCAACGCCGTCTTCAACGACGAGCCGGTCTTGCCGAGCGCGTTGCGGTAGTACGTGTCGTCGTAGCCGCCGCCGGGAGCCGTCGTGGACGTGGCGGTCGGCTGGGTGGTGGTGGATGTCGGCGAGGTGCCGGCGTGGGCGAACGCGGTCGGCGACGTGAGGCCCGCGTGCGAGAAGTACGCGGTCAGCGGACCGGTGACGTCGATCCGCGCGCCGAGCAGGCCGGGGTTGGTCCGCAGGCCCCACTGGGCCCGGAACGCCGACGTGATCTGCACGTACAGCATCTGGCTCGTGCTCGTCTGGGTCGGCGAGTCGGCCAGCGCCAACGCGTAGTCGGACGGGAAGTTCGACCGCACCACGGTGTTGGTGGCGGTGGGCTGCCCGACGACGTAGCCGCGCACGGTCGCGGAGGCGCCGTCCTGCCGGCCGACGGCCTGGGCGACGGTGATCGGCGTGGCGCCGGCGGCAGCGGTGGGAATCAGCAGGGCCGCCGCGACGGCGACGACGGAAACGACAACGGCGAGGGGGTCCAGCAGGGGTCGTGGTCGCACGATTGGATGTCTCCTCCCGAGCGCGGCGCAGGGTTGCCGCGCGCAGGCAGGATCGCACGAAAGATCACACGTCCGAGTGAATGATCACGAAACATTCGTCACGGGAAGAGTAGCCTTTCAGTCAACACTGAAGCTATTAAGGGCACTTACGCGTCATAGCCGGTGGTGGCGCGCGTGATCAGCTCCGCGTCGGCCTCACCGAGCCGCCCGGTCAACGCCGACAGCACGTCCGCGATCTTGCGCTCTTCGTAGGTGAAGTGCGTTTCCATCAACGCGGCCACGCCGGCCAGCTCGCGCTGCAACACCTCGGGCTCGACGTCGCCGAGCTTCCCCAGCGCGGCCAACGCGTCCGACACGATCCGGTGGTCGCGGCCCAGCTCGTCGAGCACCGGCCGCAGCTCCGGGTGCTCCCGGGCCAGCACGGGGAACACGCCGTCGTCCTCCGCGGTGTGGTGCCGCTCCAGCGCGGCGCAGAACGACAGGCAGTGCGACCACAGGTCGGTGACCTGCGCGCCGTCGGCCAGGCCGTTGCTCAACGCCTCCAGCCGCTCGCGCAGCGCGATGTGCGCCTGCACGAGCTGGTTCCCGAACGCCTCCAAGCGCGACGACGGTTCGATGACGTGCTCACCTTCGGACGGGGACCATGATCGCGGGCACCGGGACCACCAGACCGTCTCCGCCGGAGAACCGCGCCGCCGTCACCCCCACCCGCCTTTTCGATCTTCTCACGGTCCCCGGCGCACCCGATCGCCGGGCGGGGGTTCGCGGTCAGCTCGCCGCCGACACCCGCTCCCGGCTCCGCGCCCACTCGGCCAGTCGCGGCGCGAGGAGCCGGTACACCTCGGGGTCGAGGCCCATGCCGGTGTGCGTGCTGTTCACCTCGACGCAGTCCGCGCACGGGTCGGCGCACAGCTCCCAGGGCGCGATGAGGTCGTTGCGGGAGAACACGGCGATGGCGGGCACCTTCAACGGCTGCGCCATGGCCGCGGAGTTGGTGTCGTAGCACGTGCCCGCGAAGCAGTCCTGGTCCAGCAGGCCCGGAACGCCGGCACTCGACAACCGCGCCATCGTCCGCGCCACCCGCATCACGCTGGGGTGCGCGCCGAGTTGGTCCAGCACCGGGCTGGCGAGCATGACGAGCCCGCGCACGAGTTCCGGCCTGCGCACCGACACCAGCCTGGCCAGGCCACCGCCGCGGCTCTGCCCGAGCAGCACCACCCGCCCGCCGGTCGCCTCGGCGTGCTTCTCCAGTCTGCGCTCCAACCGGTCGACCAACTCCGACGTGCAGCCGACGTTCATCCCGATCCGGGCGCCGATCGGCGCGTAACCCCGCTTGCTCAGCCAGGTCCTGGCCAGTCGCAGGCTCCAGTCGCCGAAGCCGAAGCCCGGCACGAGCAGCACGCCGAGCCCGCGTCCCTCGTCGCGGTCGACGGCGCGCCACGCCGGGTGGGCCAGCAGGCGCGGGATGCCGAGCAGCGCCACGAGCACCTGTTCGCGGGCCACCGCACGGGTCACCTTCACCGCGCCCATCCGACCTCCCTGCGTCGTCGCCGGGTCACTGGGATTCCCCGTTTCGAGCGGTCCATACCTCCCCGTTTGTCGACGCAGGGGCCGGGAATAACAGTCCTATGTGGTTGTTGAGGCCGCCGGGCGTCTACCGGCCCCAGGAAGACACGTGGTTGATGGCCGAGGCCTTGGCGGAGGCCGGCATACCGAGTGGCGGCCGGGTGCTCGACGTGTGCACCGGCACCGGCGCGCTCGCGGTCGCGTCGAAACTGGCGGGCGCACGTGAGATCACGGTGGTGGACGTGAGCAGACGCGCCTTGCTCGCCGCCTGGGTCAACGCCCGGTTGCGCGGCACGTCGGTGCGCGTGCGGCACGGCGACTTCGGCGACCTGGTCGGGGACGGCGAGTACGACGTGATCACGGCCAACCCGCCGTACGTCCCCAGCGAGGGCTTGCCGGACCGCGGGCCCGCGCGCGCCTGGGACGCCGGTGCGAACGGCCGTTCCGTGCTCGACCGGCTGTGCGCGGTGATGCCGTTGTTGTTGGCGGACAAGGGCATGGGGCTCGTGGTGCACTCCGGGCTGTGCGATCCGGACGTCACCCTGAGGCAGTTGCGCGGCGGTGGCCTGAAGGCGTCGGTGGTGGCCCGCCGCACGGTCGCGTTCGGGCCGGTGATGCGCGGGCGGGCGGAGTGGTTGGCCCGGCGCGGGCTCATCGACCACGGCCAGGAGCACGAGGAACTGGTGGTGATCCGTGCCGACGCCGCGTGACGCCCGGGTGGTGACGGTCGTGCCCGGTGGGCCGATCCTGGTGGAGGGACCGGTCGAACTGCGGCTGGAGGACGGCGAGGTGGTGTGCTCGGACCGGTTCGTCGTCGCGGTGTGCGCGTGCCGCCGCAGCAAGCGTTACCCGCTGTGCGACACGAGCCACCGCAAACGACGTTGACCGATGTGCTTCAGAGGGGCAGGCGCAACGCCGTCTGCCCCTCTTCCCACGCGCCGAGCAGGTGGTCGCCGAGCCGCTGTTCGAGCAGTTCCGTGGCCTGCACGCCGAACACCACCGACGCGGTCAGCTCGGGCTCGCGGGCCAGCAGGTCGCCGATCACGTCCCGCCGCATCACCTGCTCGTGCACCGCGTCCGCCTCGATGTGCTCGGTGAAGAACTCCACGCAGTCCGGGTGCGCGTCCAGCCGTGCCAACGCCTTCGCCATGCGGGTGGCGCTGGGCGCGGTGGTGATCTCGGCGGCGGCGAAGTGCCCCACCAGCGCGCCGCGCAACGACCGGTGCAGCCCGCACAACGACATCAGGTTGACCGTCGCCAGCATCACCGCAGGAGCGTGCTCCAGGTACCGCAGGTAGCCGTTGTCCAGCCCGGCGCCCGCGAGCAGGTCGGCGAACAACCGCGAGTGCATGCGGTCGCCGCGCCCGCCACCGAACTCGTCGAACTCGACGGCCACCAGCGCCGCCTTCGCCGCACCGCGCAGGCGCGGGATCACCCACGCGTGCGGGTCCGCCTCCTTCAGGTGGTAGATCGAGCGCAACGCCAGGTACTCGCGCATGTGCCACCACTCCCCCTCGTCCTTGAGGAAGTGGCTCACGCCCGCGCCGTCGACCGGCTCCACCAGCAGCTCGTCCAGCACACCGCCGATGTCCTCGCCACCGGGCACGTCGGCCCGCAGCGCGTCCAGGAACACCTGTTCCAACACGGCGCGGAAGCCCAACAGCCCCGGGTCCCACTCCCAGGCGTCCGACACGTCCGCGAAGCCCTGGTAGTGCAGCTCGTAGCACACGTGCAGGGCCAGTTGCAGGTCTTCGCCGTACGGTTCGGCCGACACGTGCGACGGCAGGCCGGCCGCCGGCGGGTCGCCGCGCAGGGCGTCCAGGACGGCGGCGGACAGGGGGCCGCGCGGCGCGGGCAGCACCGCTCGGTCGAGGGCAGGGTCCACAGTGGTCATGACCGTGGACTACCCGCTCCGGTCGGGGTGCACGCGAGCATCTCCACGGCGGCCTCGGGTGATCCCGCCCTCAGCTGCCGTTGCGCGCCCGTTCCCCGGTCGAGCACGTCGCGCACCAGTGCGCGGACGAGGTCGCGGTCGTCGCCCAGCGCGTCGGACACGTGCTCCAGCAACGCCTCCACCAGCTCGACGGCGGGCACCTGACGTGCGGTGACCGGGTCGACCCCCGGGCCGGACAGCCCGTGCCGCGCCGCCGACCACACGGCCGCCGCCAGCACCTGGTCGTCCAGCTCGGGCGCGGCTCCCGCGGTGCGGGCCGTGTCGACGAGTGCCCTGGTCAGGCCCGCTTGGAGCACGGCGTCGTCCACCGTGGCCGCGGTGTCGGCGGCCCGGACCTCGACGGTCGGGTACCGCGGTGACGGCCTGGCCAGCCAGAACGTCTGGCTCGCGTCCACCAGCGCGCCACTGGCCACCAGTCGGGCCACGCTCGCGTCGTGCTCGGCGGCCGTGCGGCAGAACGGCGGCACGCCCGAGCCGGGGAACCGCGCCTGGTCCATCATCCGCCAACTCGCGTAGCCGGTGTCGCGATCCCGGTCGAACGGCGAGTTGCCGCCGAGCGCCAGCAGCGTCGGCAGCCATCGCCGCAGGTGGTTGACCACGTGCACGGCCGTTTCCCGGTCCGGCACGCCGACGTGCACGTGACAGCCGCAGCACTGGTAGCCCTCCACCTGGGCGCGGTAGGTCGACCCGACCCGCTCGAACCTCTCCCCCGCGCTCAACGCCGGCCGTGGGTCGGCCAACGGCGGCGACCCCGACGCGACCAGCCACAACCCCTCGGCGTGAGCCGCGTCGGCCAACTCACGCCGACCGGCCGCCAGCTGCTCGCGCAGCTCGTCCAGGTCGCCGCACACACCGGTGGCGAACTCCACCTGCACGGCGCTGAGTTCCAGGTGGGCCTTCGCGCCCGGCGGCAGGTCGCGCACGCGTGCCAGCACGTCCGCCACCCGTGCCGCGGGACGGCGCGTCGACGGGTCCACGAGGAGGAACTCCTCCTCGACGCCCACCGTCATCAGGCGGGATCGCGGCGCGGCAGCGGCTTGGTCGCCGGGCCTTCCAGCACGGCGCCGTCCACGTCGAACCGGGACCCGTGGCACGGGCAGTCCCAGCTGCGTTCGGCGGGGTTGAACCGCACCAGGCAGCCCAGGTGCGTGCAGCGCAGGGACACGCCGTGCACGCCGCCCGCCTCGTCGCGGTACACCCCGGCCTTGCCCGTGCCGTCGCGCACCACCCGCGCCTCGCCGACCGGCACGTCCGCGACCGAGTCGACCTCGGCGGACTTCAGCCGGTCGCCGACCAGGTCGACGGCCACCTTCGCGTTCAGCGCCGCCAGCTTCGGCGTGGCGCCCAGGGTCAGCCGGTGCGGGCTGAACCGCGACGCCAGCGGGTTCTCCCGGCCCACGATCAGGTCGGTCAGCAGTTCCGCGGCCATGGTGCCGTTGCTCAGGCCCCACTTCATGAACCCGGTCGCGCCGTACAAGGTGGACGAGCCCGGGACGTAGGGGCCGATCATCGGCAGGTTGTCGTAGGACGTCGGGTCCTGCGCGGACCAGCGGTGGGTGACCTCGGCGATGTCCCAGTGCTCGGCGGCGAACTTGGTCAGCTCCTCGTACGGCTCGCCCGGCGACGTCCCGGCGGCGTGGCTGCGCCCGGCGACGATCAGCAGGTCGCCGGACCTCGCCAGCGACCACGTGGTGCCGCCCGCGCTGATGCCCAGGCCCGTCGGCGGTGTGCCCGACGCCAACCGGATCGCGACGCAGTAGGAGCGCACCGGCTCCAGCCGCGCGAAGTACAGGCCGCGGTCCAGGATCGGGTAGTGCGTGGCGATCACCACGCGTTCGGCGACGACGGTGCCCTCCTCGGTGTGGACGCGGCACGGCGTGCCGTCCTCGATGCGGAGCACCCGGCTCGCCTCGTAGACCCGCGACCCGTCGCCGTCCACGGCCTTCGCGAGGCCGCGCACGTACTTCACCGGGTGGATCGCCAGCTGGTCGTCCAGCCGCACCGCGCCCGCGACCGGGAACGGCACGCCCATCAGCTCGCCGCGGTCGCGCGACACCGGCAATCCCGCCTTCACGGCGGCCTCGGCCTCCTTCTCGACCGCGTCGAGGCCCTGCTCGTCGAACGCGAACGTGTAGGCGGGCATCCGGCGCAGGTCGCAGTCGATCCCCACCTCGGACACCAGCGCGGCGACCCGGTCGACGGCGGCGGCGTTGCCGGAGGCGTAGTCGGCCGCGGCCTCGGCGTTGTGCTTGCGCTCGATGGTCGAGTACACAGTGGACTGCAGGGCGGTCACCTTGGCGGTGTTGTTGCCGCTGACGCCGCTGCCGACCCGGTCGGCCTCCACCACCACGACCCGCAGGCCCGCGCGCTTGAGCAGCAACGCCGTGGTGATACCCGTGATGCCACCGCCGACCACCGCCACGTCCACCGCCGTCTCGCCGGTGAGCGCCGGGAACCGGCCGTGCGGTATCGCCTCGGACCACAGCGAGTGGCGGGCGGTCGTGGTCGCTTCCGTCATGCTCTAGCTGATACCCGGGCATTCCGTGTTCGAACCTCCGTCCCCGCGGTAACCCCGGCGCATGCGCACCTTCACCGATCTCGCCGACCTGGTCGCCCTGGTCGAGGACCGCGCGCCCGCCCGCGGGCTGTACGTGCGCTGGTCGCGCGGCCCGGAGGCGGACAGCGACCGGCGCAGCCGGGACGGGTTGAGCGGCGTGCGGCTGCCCGGCCTGTCCGCCAACGCGCTGGCGGTCGAACCCTGGTGGGGCGACAGACCCCTGCGGCTCTGGGTGGCCCGGCGCCTGCACGACTACCGCCACCTGCGGGAACGCCGCGGGCCGGGCACCCGACCGTGGATCCTGGAGGGCACCGAGGTCGGTCGCGGCCCGGACAACGAGCCCCTGGTGGAATGCCGCCACCCGATCGGGTGGATCACGGATGACGTGCTCACGGAGTGCGAGCGCCTGGTCGAGGAGCATGCCGCCACGACGTGGGGCCCCCTGGACCGCGAGGGCTAGCTGACGGTGAACGTCCTCGTGGCGCCGCTGAACGGGGTGATCGCGCCGGTCCAGCCGCTCTTCCAGTCGCCGTGGTGGACGATGCGGTAAGTGCCCGAGGGGGTGTCGGCCGGGATCGTCCACGTGACCGTGGCGTTCGAGTTGGCCACGCCGTCACGCTGCCAGCGGTAGCGGGTGGACCAGTCGCCGTCGTCCGCGTGCCTGGTCCAGGTGCCGTCGACGAGGCGCTGCACCTCCAGGAACGTGCCGTTGCGGCGGAGGTTGTTCTTCGGGTGCCCGGTCACGAACACCGCCGTGGCGGTCTGGCCGGGGGCGTAGGCGGTGGCGGGTTGGGTCAGCACCTGGCCGAAGGAGTGCCACGGGGCCTTGTCGTCGAACACCACTCCGGTCTGGAGGTTGAGCTCGGTGAACGGCGGCTTGGTGGGCGTGGGGCCGGGCGCGAGCGGCGTGCCGGCGCGCAGCGACGCGGCGAGCGCGGCGAACTCCTGCTGGTAGGCGGGCAGGGTGTTGCGGCCGAACAGGGTCGAGCCGCCCTCGTACTGCTGGAGGTCGTACTCCTCCGGGGTGGTCACGTACTGGCTGTAGTCGTTGGCGTAGCCCTGCACCAGCACGTTCTCCAGCGGCACGCCCGCCTCGGCGGCCACCGCGCGCCGGATCCGCAGGCCGGCCACGATCGTCACCTCGCCGGGCACGGCGACCAGGTGCAGCGGCCCGATCTTCACGATCTGCAGCGGCAGCACGTTCGGCGTGGCCTGCACCAGGCCGGTCGGCACCAGCGACGCCTTCGGGTACTGGCAGTCCCGCAGCCACTGCGGCACCTCGACGTCCAAGGGCTCGAACAGCGCCTTCCACGGGCTGGTCATGCCCTCGCTGAAGCCGGGGATCGCCGGGCCGTCCTCGACGCTGCCCGCCATGGTGGACGCGCCGACCACGCCGGGGCACGTGGTGCCGGGTCGCCCGTCGGTGGTGTAGCGGCCGTCGACGGTCACCGCGGCCATGTCCACGAACCGCATCCGGTAGTCCACCGCGCCGGTGACCGGCGTCTGCGGGCCCGCGAACACCTGCTGCGCCTTGCGGTTCTGCCGCTCGCCGATGATCCGGGTGTTCTCCACCTCGTCCTCGGTCGGGCCGGAGCCGGGGCGCAGGTTCAGGTTCGGCGACATGTCGCCCGCGTTGGTGTTGGGGAACGCGGCGACGAACCCGGGACGGTCCTCCAGGTACCGCACGCCCCGGTCGTCGTGCTCCCACTGGTAGGAGGCGTAGCCCTTGTTGTCCGGGCTGATCAGCGTGTTCTTGTTGGTCATCGACGTGTTGTGGGTGGCGAACCAGCTGATCGCGCCGACGTCCGCGCCGTTCTGGCGGAACTTCAGCACCGTCATGGCGGGGTCGATCGCCTGCGGGAAGTGGCCCTTGTCGGGGTTGCGCTCGAACGCGACCCGGGAGCGGTTCACGCTGGCGTCGGTCAGCTCGCCGCGCCCCAGGGTCAGCTCACCGGGTTTGAGGTCTTCGTGGGCGCGCACGACCGACTCCGTGATGCCGTCGGTGATCGCGGCCAGCGTCTGCGGCTGCATGCCCAGGATCGACAGGTTGTAGGCGAGGTTGTGCGAGTAGCCGCCGGGCCCGGCGTGCGTGTGGGTGGCGGACAACAGCACGTTCTCGCGGGTGTAGAGCGAGCCGTACCGGGCCTGGAGCTTGGCCAGCACCGCTTCCTGCACCGCCCGGAAGATCATCGCCAGGTCCGCGTTGACGTACGCGACGCGCTTGCCGGTGGCCTGGTCTACCACGACGTACGCGCGTGAGCGCTGCCGCTGGTGGATGCCGGTGGTCTTCTGGTCGAACGCCGAGTAGCCCATCATCCCGTTCTCGGCGGCGGGGCCGGTGACGTCGGAGATGCCCCGGCCGACCAGGTACGGCTGCGGCGCGGCGTCCGCGACCGGCAGCCCCACCACGACCAGCGCGCCGACCAGCGCCGTTGCCGCCAACGACCGTCGCGAGACCCGCATCCGCACTCCCCGACCCGATCCGGTTCGCCATACGCGAAACGTCTTCATCTTTACTCGACGGTAGGTGATCCAGGACACGCGGGCAAGCCCCCGCCTGGCACAGTGGTCGTCGTGATGTCGGACGGCCTGCCGGACTGGTTGCCGGCCTGGTGCGCGGACCGGTTGGGCGACGAGCCGGTGGACGTGCTGTTCGCGGTGCGGCAGATGTCGACGGTGTTCGGGCTGCGGTTGGCCGGTGGGCGGGACGTCGTGGTGAAGGCGCGCGAGGACGAGGGCCGTGCCGCGTCGTGCGTCGCCGCGCAGGCATGGCTGGCGGGGCGGGGTTTCCCGTGCGCCCGGCCGCTCACGCCCGCGGACACCGTCGGCACGCTCGCGGTGCACGCCGAGGAGTACCTGCCCGGCGGTGAGCCGCTGGCGGGCGACTCGCCGGACGTCGCCGTGCGCTACGCGGAGGTGTTCGCCCGGCTGATGGCCGACCTGGCCGGCGCGACCGTCCCGCCGCCGCTGCCGAACCCGCGCTGGGCGCGGTGGGACCACGCGGATCCGGGGCTGTGGCCGGCGATCCCCCTGCTGGACGACCGGGACCAGACCGCCGTGCCCGAGCACGTCGTCGACACGGCGGCCCGGGTGCGCAAGCGGCTCCTGGCCGCCGACCTGCCGCGCGTGCTGGGGCACGCCGACTACGAGGGGCAGAACCTCCGCTGGCGGGACGGGGAGGTGTGGGCCGTGCACGACTGGGACAGCCTGGCGTGGCAGCCGGAGGCGGCGCTGGTGGGCGCGGCGTGCGGCTCGTTCGTGCACGCCTCGCCGCCGACGCTGGCCCCGGTCGAGAGCTCCGCCGCGTTCCTGGACGCCTACCAGGACCGCCGGGGACGCCGGTTCACCGCGGAGGAGCTGGAGGTCGCGTGGGCGGCGAGCCTCTGGCAGGCGGCGCACAACGCCCGTTGGGAGGCACTGCACGGCAGCGTTCCGGTGTCGGGTGACGCCGTCCGCGCGCAGTCGGCCGAACGCCTCCGCCTGGCGGACGTCTAACCGCCCCGAAGTGGTTCGCCGGGGTCGCACCGGCCGGCGCTACGGTGCCACCATGCGCACGGTGGCCGTCCTCGCCCTCGACCACGTCGTCCCGTTCGACCTGTCCACGCCGATCGAGGTGTTCACCCGCACCCGCCTGCCCGACGGCGAGCCCGCCTACCGCGTGCTGGTCTGCGGCGCCACGCCGACGGTCGACGCGGGCGCGTTCACCCTCCAGCCGCCGTGGGGCCTGGACGCGCTGGCCGACGCGGACACCGTGATCGTGCCCGGCTGCGCCGACGCGACCGCGCCGATCCCGGACGAGGTGCTCGACGCCCTCCGGAACGCCGCCGCGAGTGGCGCGCGGCTCGCGTCGATCTGCGCCGGGGCGTTCGTCCTCGCGGCCACCGGCCTGCTCGACGGGCTGCGTGCCACGACCCACTGGTCGGCGGCCGGCGCGCTGGCCGCACGCCACCCGGAGATCGAGGTCGACCCGGACGTCCTCTACGTCGACAACGGGCGGCTGCTCACGTCGGCCGGCGCCGCCGCCGGACTGGACCTGTGCCTGCACCTGATCCGCCAGGACCACGGTTCCGCGGTGGCCGCCGACGCCGCCCGCCTGTCGGTGATGCCGCTGGAGCGCGAAGGCGGCCAGGCGCAGTTCATCGTGCACGAGCAGCCGCCGACGACCCGCGGCTCCGTGCTCGAACCCGTGCTGCGGTGGATGGAGGACAACTGCGCGCGCGACCTCGGCCTGGCCGACATCGCCGCGCACGCGGGCATGAGCACCCGCACCCTCAACCGCCGCTTCCGCGAGCAGACCGGCACCACGCCGTTGCAGTGGCTGCACCGCACGCGCATCCGCCGCGCGCAGCACCTGCTGGAGGCCACCGACCACCCGGTGGACCGGATCGCGGCACGGGTCGGCTTCGGTTCGCCCACCGCGTTCCGGGACCGGTTCAAGCGGGTCGTCGGCACCAACCCCCACGCCTACCGCTCCGCCTTCCGCCGTCCGGCTCAGTCGACGCCCGCGTAGGAGTGCAGGCCGACCGCGACCAGGTTGACGAAGAACAGGTTGAACAGCACCACGACCATGCCGATGACGTTGAGCCACGCCGAGCGCCGGCCACGCCAGCCCGCCGTGGCCCGCGCGTGCAGGTAGGCGGCGTAGCAGACCCATGAGACGAAGGCGACCGTCTCCTTCGGGTCCCACCCCCAGAACCGGCCCCACGCCTGCTCGGCCCACACCGCGCCGGTGATGATCGCGAACGTCAGCGTCAGGAACCCGACCGCGCCGGTGCGGTACGCGATCTTGTCCAGGTGCTCGACCGGCGGCAGCCGGCGGCTCGGCTCGCCCTTCCTGGCGAACTCGCCCGAGCCGACCAGGTGCAGTGCGCTGACCACGCCGGACAGCAGGAACACGCCACTGGCCATGATCGCCGCGGCGACGTGGATGATGATCCAGTACGAGCGCAGCGGCGGCACGAGCGGCGCGGCCTCGGCGTAGAGCCGGTTGCCCGCCACGAACAGCAGCGACGCGATCGGCAGCAGCACGAACACCGACATCCGGCGCAGGTCGTACCGCGACACGAGGTACAGCCACGCGACGACGGCGATCAACCCGACCGCCGACAGGTACTCGTACATGTTGCCCCACGGCACCCGGCCGGTCGCCACACCGCGCAGCACCACCGACCCCAGGTGCAGCAGTCCGCCCAGGACGGTCAACGCGACACCCGAACGCCCCAGCCGCACGGCGAACGCGGGCGGGTTCGCCGCGTGCCGGGTCAGGGCGTACTCGGCAGAGCAGAGCAGGGCGGCGAGCATGTAGACGCCGAACGCGCTGGTGAACAGCCAGTCGCTGAGCAGGGCGGGCACGGCGAGGCGGTCACCCATGGCCGGCCCACAACTGGTCGAGCCGCAGGATCATCACCGGCACGCTCAGGCAGGTCACGGTCAGCACGCCAGCGCCCCACCGGGACCGCTCAGCCACCGACCACACCGCGCCGAGCGGCAGCACGACCGCCACGCCGACCAGGTAGCCGACGAACGTCGCCCGGTCCAGCTCCCGGTCCGAGCCGAGCATCGCCACCACCCCGACCGCGGCCTGCACCAGCAGGCCCGCCTCCAGCAGCAGGACGACCACCGCCAACCCGAGCGTCGGCCTGGTGCGCAACGTGATCGGGTGGTCGAGCACGGCCAGCACCAGCGCCCAGGCCGCGGCGGCCAACGCGACGACCGTCAACGCGGTCGCCAGGACTTGGATCATCGACAAACCCCTCCGAGCGGACTACTACGCAACGTAGCACTACGCGTTGTAGTAGATGTCGGAGAGGGTCACCGGACCAGGAAGCTCAGCGGGGTCGAGACCAGCACCAGGCCGCCGACCAGGGCGGACCACCGCAGGGCGGTGGGCAGCGGTGGCAGCCCGGCCAGTCGGACCAGCCGTGCCGCCACCGCGACGTCGGCCGCGCCGAGGGCGCCCTCGGGCGGACGCGCCGAGCCGAACCTGCGCAGTGCCGCGGCGAGGGGCTGGGCGCCGTGGCGCAGGCTCGCGCTCTCGTCGGCCCGCATCTCCACCAGCAACGCCACCGCCCGCGCCACCGACCGCACCAGGCGGACCCTCGGCAGCACCGAGCACAACGCGCTGAACGGCAGCAGCACCAGGTCGTGCCGCTCACGCCCGTGCGCGTGCTCGTGGCCGAGCACGGCGTCCACCTGGTCGCGGGTCAACGCGGACAGCGCGCCCGAGCTGAGCACGACGGCCGACCGCGCGCCGGGCACGCAGTAGGCGACCACGTGCGGGTGGTCGAGCACGAACGCGCCGGGCGCGGCGTCGTCACGGCGGGCCACGAGTGCCAGCACGTCGCGGTGCCGCCGCCGCACCCGCAGCACCGAGCCCCACGTCCACAGCAGCCCGATCGCCAGGTCCAACGCGGACAGCAGGCCGAGCACGACCAGCACGGCGAGCGGTGTCACGTCGCCGCGCACCGCGTCGTCCACCCACCGCCCCAACGCCACCGGGATGGGCGCGTCGTAGGGCGCGAGGCCGAGGGCGAGCAGCAGCCCGACCGCGGACAGCGCCCACGACAGGCCGAGCAGCTGCCACAGCAGGATCCCGGTGCGCGGCGCCCGCCACACCCACCGGGCGCGGGCGAGCGGTCCCGCCACCGCCACGCACAGCACGAACGTCGCCGCGAGGTGCAGCGCGGCGTTCACCGCTCGTCCAACGCCTGGCTCAGCGCCTCCGCCTCGGGTGCGGTCATCGACTGCGCGAAGTGCGCCAGGGCCGTCTCCCGGTCGCCGGTCAACGACAACGCGTCGAGCATCAGCCGCGCGACGTACTGCTCGCGGCTGGCCACCGGCGTGTAGTACCAGGCACGGCCCTCGCCTGCCTCGCGGCGGACGAAACCCTTCTTCGCCAACCGGTTCAGCACCGTCATCACGGTCGTGTAGGCGAGGTCGCGGTCGGCGAGCGCGCGGACGACGTCCCGCACCGCGACCGGCTCGTCGCGGTCCCACAGGACGTCCATCGCGGCCCGTTCCAGCTCGCCGAGCCCGGTCACCGCCTGCCTCCACCTGTCACGTGGCGATCGTACGAGTGCGGCGGGTCGGCGCCGCACCAGGTGCGGTGACCGGCACCGCGAAGCACCGGGCAGCGCAGGCCACCGTTCGGGCCGCTCAGGGCCGGCGGAGCAGCCCCCGGTCGTACGCGGTCGCGACGGCGGCGGTGCGGGAGTCCACGCCGAGCTTGCCGTAGACGTGCACCAGGTGCGACTTGACCGTGGCCTGGCTGAGGAAGAGCCTGCTCGCGATCTCGGCGTTCGACAGGCCGCCCGCGACCAGGCCGAGCACCTCGATCTCCCGGGCCGACAACGCCGAGCCCGGTGCGCGCAGCCGGTTCATCAGCCGGTGGGCGACGTCGGGCGCCAACGCGGAACCGCCCGCCGCGGCGGTGCGGACGGCCGCGGCCAACTCCTCCGGCGCGGCGTCCTTGAGCAGGTAGCCCGTGGCGCCCGCCTCGATCGCGGCGACGATGTCGGCGTCGCTGCCGTAGGTGGTCAGCACGAGCACCCGCGGTGCGCCCGGCACGGCGGTGATCGCCGCCGTGGCCTCGGCGCCGTGCATGCCGGAGCCGAACTGGAGGTCCATCAGCACCACGTCCACGCCGGTCTCGGCGGCCAGCCGCACGGCCTGCTCGGCAGTGCGGGCCTCGGCGACCACCTCGAAATCGGCCTCGGTGGCGAGCACCGCGCGCAGCCCGGCGCGCACGACCGGGTGGTCGTCGGCGAGCAGCAGCCGGATCGTCGTGCTCATGGCCGGGGCCCGCCGTCCCGCTCGACGTGGTCGAACCCGACTCCCACCGCGGTGCCGCGACCGGGTGCGGACTCGACGCTGAGCGTGCCGCCGAGCGCCCGCACCCGCGCGCGCATCGCGGTCAACCCGAACCCGCCGCCGACACCGCCGGGGAGCGGCTGCGAGGCCGGGTCGAAGCCCACTCCGTCGTCCACGACGTCCAGCGCGACCCCGGTGTCCATGTAGGACAGGGTGACCTCGGCCCGGCTCGCGCGCGCGTGCCGGACCGTGTTCGCCAGCGCCGACTGCGCGATCCGCAGCAACGCCACCTCGTCGGGCACGGGCAACGCCCCCGGCTCGCCGTCGAGGTGGAAGTGGACCGCCACCCCCGAGTTCGCCGCGGTGGTCGCGCACAGCCTCCGCAACGCCGCCACGAGCGACCCTCCGTCGAGGTCTGGCGGGGTCAGCGCCTGCACGAACCGGCGCGCCTCGGCGAGGTTGCGCTGCGTCTCCTCCCTGGCCAGTCGCACGTGCTCGGCCGCCGTCTCCGCACGTCCGGGCAAGGCCCGTTCGGCGGCGCGCAGCAGCAGCTGGATGCTGGACAGCCCTTGGGCGAGGGTGTCGTGGATCTCGCGGGCTAGCCGTTCCCGCTCCGCCAGCACCCCGGCCGAGTGCTCCGCCTCGGCCAGGTCGGCCCGCGCCGCGGTGAGCTGCTCGATCAGCCGGCGGCGCTGCTCGCTCTCGGCGTACAGGGCCTGGTAGCCGAGCACGGTCGCGACCGCCACCGCAGCGCCCAGCGTCGGCCCGATCACGGCGGCGGCGGTGAGCGCGTGCTGGTGCCAGGCGAACCCCGTGACGGCCAGCACCGTGGTGACCGCGACGGCGGTCAGGCCCCACCGGGTCGGCAGCAGGTGCAGCTGGAGGAAGAACAGGGGGAACGCGACCCAGATCCCGTCCGGCGTCAGCACCAGCAGCACCACCCACACCGCGACCAGCACCGCCAACCACCCGGCGGCGGCCTTGGCCGACCGCGTCACCCCGGGCAGCGCCGGACCGGCCGCGTAGACGGCGGCCAGCACCGCGGTGACGGCGACCACCGAACCCGCCCGCGGCAGCCCCGAAGCGGCGGCGCGCACCGCGGCGAGCACCAGCAGCCCCGCCATCAGCAGGTGCAGGCACACGCGCAGCACCCGCAGCGGCCAGGTCAGGGTGTGCGGTTCCACAACGCCTCCAGGCTAACGACCGCGGCGGCGACGGCATCAACCGAAAGTTCGACTTCGGCTCCGCACTTCGACGCCGCCGAAGCGTGCTCCGGTGCGATGACCCCGCCCGCGCGGCCCGCGAGGGTGGGAACCGAGCCGGGCGGAGGTCCCGGACGTCCGAGGAATGGCAGGCCGACACCGTGTTCGTCGCGTGGAGGGATCTCCGGTTCGCCAAGGGCCGATTCGCCCTGATGGGAACCGTCGTGGTGCTGATGACCCTGCTGGTGGGGCTGTTGTCCGGGCTCACCGCGGGCCTGGCCGGCGACAGCACGTCGGCGATCACCGGGCTGCCCGCCGAGCGGCTGGCCTTCGCCGCACCAGCCGCAGGCGAGTCTCCGTCGTTCACCGACTCCGCGGTTTCGGAGGAGCAGTGGCGGCTGTGGGCGCGGGTGCCCGGTGTCACCTCGGCCGAACCGCTCGGCGTCACCACGACCCGGGCCACCTGCGGGACCGGGGCGACCGCCGCCGTCTCGGCGTTCGGCGTGCGGACCGGCTCGCCCCTGGCGCCGGACGGAGGGAGGCTCACCACCGGGCACGCCGTGCTGTCCACCGGCGCCGCACGGGAGCTGGGCGTCGAGCCCGGCGACACCCTCACCGTGGCCGACGTCCGGCTCGCGGTCGCCGCGGTCGCGGGCGACGCCACCTACAGCCACACCCCCGTGGTGTGGACCGTCCTGGACGATTGGCAGCACCTCGTACCCGGTGACGGCGGGCACGCGACCGTGATCGCGCTGAGCACCACCGGTGACGTCGACGTCGCCGCCGCCGACTCCGCCGCGGGCACCACGACCCTCGCCCGCGCCGACGCGTTGTCCGCCATCGGCTCGTTCACCTCGGAGAACGGGTCCCTGGAACTGATGCGCGCGTTCCTGTTCGCGATCTCGGCCCTGGTCATCGGGGCGTTCTTCACCGTGTGGACCATCCAGCGCTCCGGTGACATCGCGGTGCTCAAGGCGCTCGGCGCCACCACCGGCTACCTGCTGCGCGACGCGCTCGGGCAGGCGCTCGTGCTGCTGACCGGCGGCACCGCGCTCGGCGCGGGCCTCGCCGCCGCCATCGGCGCCGCCGCCGGGGACGCGGTGCCGTTCGTGCTCGACACCTCGACCGTGCTCGTGCCGGCACTGGTGACGATCGCGCTCGGCGCGCTCGGCGCGGCGCTGTCGGTGCGGCGCATTACCGCGGTCGACCCGCTGACCGCCCTGTCCACCCGCTGATCCCACACCTCACCGAACCTGGACCACGCGCATGAGCCTGCGGCTGACCGACATCGTCCTCACCTACCCCGACGGCGACACCCGCCTCACCGCCGTCGACCACGTCGACCTCCACGTGCCCGCCGGCACCGTGACCGCTCTCGTCGGACCGTCGGGGTCCGGCAAGTCGAGCCTGCTCGCGGTCGCCGCCGCCCTGGTCACCCCGGACTCCGGCGAGGTCGTGGTGGACGGCACGACCGCGACCGGCCTGTCCCGGGCCGGGACGACCGCGTTGCGGCGGGAGAAGATCGGGATCGTCTTCCAGCAGCCCAACCTGATCGCGTCGCTGACCGCGTCCGAGCAGCTGGAGGTCATGGCGCACCTCGACGGCCGGCCACCGCGGTCCGCCCGCGGCCGGGCCCGTGAGCTGCTGGCCGCCGTCGGGCTGGCCGACCTGGCCGGACGCCGCCCCCACCAGTGCTCCGGCGGGCAGCGGCAGCGGCTCAACATCGCCCGCGCGCTGATGAACGACCCGGCCGTGCTGCTGGTGGACGAACCCACGAGCGCACTGGACCACGAGCGCGGCGCGGCGGTCATCGAGCTGCTGACCACCCTCACCCACCGCCGCGGCACCGCCACCGTGCTGGTCACGCACGACCGGGCGCACCTGGCCGGGGTCGACCAGGTGGTCGAGATCGTGGACGGCCGGCTGACCTCGCCGGTCCGCCGCTGAGTCGCCCGGGGGGCGGCGGGCCGGCTCACGTGCCGCTGATGTTGACCATCCAGAAGATGCCGAACCGGTCCTGGCAGGAGCCGAACTCGTCGCCCCACATCTGCTTCTCCAGCGGCACGGTGACCGCGCCGCCGTCGGACAGCTTCTCGAAGTAGCCGCGCAGCTCGTCGGCGTCGTCGCCGCTGAGGCTGACGGTGATGTTGTCGCCGGGGTTGTGCGGCATCCCGGGCGGGGTGTCGGCGCCCATCAGCGTGTAGCCGCTCGGCGTCTCGAGCATGCCGTGCATGATCTTCTCCGCCTCCGGCGCGTCGGCCTGGCCGTACTCGCCGAACGTGTTGAGCCGCAGCGTGCCGCCGAAGACCGATTCGTAGAACTCCATCGCCTCGCGCGCGTTGCCCGCGAAGCTGATGTACGGGTTGAGTCGAGAGGTCACCGTGTCCTCCTCGAAGGTCGTACGGGCGGGCCCATCCTGGCAGCACGGGCGACCGTCCGCAGGGGAGAGCACCGGGGGCTACTGGACGTCACCGGTGGTGGCCGAGCGGACCCGGCCGGAGGACAGGTCGCCGGGCGGGATGCCGGGGTGGTGGCCGGTCCGCGCGCCGGGCGTGGGCGCGGACGGTGCGAGCGACAGCTTCGAGACGATCCGGTAGCGGTCGCCGCGGTACAGCGAGTGCACGTACTCGACGGGACGGCCGGTGGTGTCGTTGGTCAGCCGCTCGAACAGCAAGGCGGGCGCGAACACCGGCACGCCGAGCAGTTCCGACTCGGCGTCGTTGGTGACCGTCGGCTCGATGGACTGCACCGCGTCGCTGACGTGCACGCCGTGGTCGGCGAGGCGGTCGTAGAAGTTGCCGGACTCCATGTCCGCCACCGTGAGGCCGGGCGCGACGGCCACCGGGACGTGCAGGTACTCGATCGCCATCGGCGCGCCGTCGACCAGCCGCAGCCGGGCGATGTAGGTGATCTCGGCCGCCGGCGACACGCGCAGCCTGCGGCCGACCCGGGCGCCGGCCGGGATGCGGGCGTGCTCCAGCACCCGGCTGGTCCACGCGCCGCCCGCCTGCGGCACGGTCATCGCGCGGTCGGCCGACACCAGCTCCTGGGTGATCTTGGCGGGCGCGACGAAAGTGCCGCGGCCGTGCTGGCGGATCAGCAGGCCGGTGTTGACCAGTTCGTCCACCGCCGAGCGGAGCGTGGGCCGCGACACCGACAGCTGGGCGCACAGCACCCGTTCGGCCGGGATGGGCGCGCCGGGCGGGTGCGTCTCGATGAGTTCGAGCAGGTAGTCGCGCACCCGTTCGCGCTTGAGGATCGGTTCGGCCATGCAGCCTCGCTTCGTCTTGCCGGTCGTGGACCAGTATGTCAGACCAGTGGTCAGGTCGATAATCTTCAAGACCGAGAGCGCTCTCACCGCTGTGAACTGGGTGTTGACTGTCACATTGGTCTATGCCATCTTCGGGTGGCTCCAGCGGGTTTACCAATTGGTCAGATGAGAGGTGAGACGTGCCGAACCGCTCCGTCGCCTTCGTCCTCGCGTCGTCGCTCGCCCTGTCCGCCTGCGGTTCCGATCCGGGCGCGTCCGGCGGCAAGCAGGAGATCACCGTCTGGCTGATGAAGGACACGGCCACCGACGACCTCGTCAGCCGCTTCGAGACCGAGTTCGAGCGCGACCACCCCGAGCTCGACCTGAAGATCCAGATCCAGGAGTGGAACGGCATCACGCAGAAGGTGACCAGCGCGCTGGCCAGCACCGACCCGCCCGACGTGATCGAGGTCGGCAACACGCAGGTCGCCCAGTACGCGTCCAGCGACGGCGTCACCGACCTGTCCGGCAAGGTCGGCGAGCTCGGCGGCGACGACTGGATCCCCGGCCTCGCCGAGCCGGGCGCGGTGGGCGGCAAGCAGTTCGGCATCCCGTTCTACGCGGCCAACCGGGTCGTCATCTACCGCAAGGACCTGTTCGAGGCGGCCGGCGTGACGCCGCCGAAGACCCGGGACGAGTGGCTGGCCGCCACCCAGAAGCTGGACCAGGGCGACACGCAGGGCATCTACCTGCCCGGCCAGAACTGGTACGTGCTGTCCGGCTTCGTCTGGGACGAGGGCGGCGACCTCGCCAAGCAGGACGGCGGCCGGTGGTCCGGCTCGCTGAACACGCCGCAGGCGCTCGCGGGCGCGGACTTCTACCGGCGGTTGCAGGCGCTGGGCGACGGGCCGAAGGACTCCGACGAGGCCAAGCCGCAGCAGACCGACGTGGTCGCGGGCGGCCAGGTCGCGCAGTTCATCGCGGTGCCCGGCGCGGCGAAGCTCGTCGCCAAGGCCAACCCCGCGCTGGCCGACCAGCTCGGCTTCTTCCCCATCCCCGGCAAGACCGCGGCCACGCCGGGCGCGGTGTTCACCGGCGGCTCGGACCTGATCATCCCGCTCGCCTCGACCCGCCAGGACGGCGCGTACGCCGTGGTCAAGGCGCTGGCCGGGGAGAAGTGGCAGGTCGAGCTGGCCAAGGCGATGAACTACGTGCCGAACCGGACGTCGCTCGCGGACGCGGTCGGCGACGACCCCGGCGCGGCGGCGATGGCGGCCGGCGCGGTCAACGGGCGCGCCACGCCGAACTCGCCGAACTGGGCGGCGGTCGAGGCGCGCAACCCGATCAAGGAGTTCCTGACCGCCGTGCTGACCGGCGCCGATCCGGCGTCCGCCGCGGCCGAGGCGGACGAGGTCATCACCCAGGCGCTCAACTCGGGCGCCTAGCGATGACGACGACGTTGACGCGGGCGGTCGAGCGCCGCCCGCCACCGTCCCCTCCCCCGCCGCGCCGCACGTCCTGGTGGCCCTACCTGCTGATCGCGCCGACCGTGCTGGCCACCGGGTTCCTGCTGCTGTACCCGCTGGTGCGCAACGTGGTCATCTCGGTGCAGGAGTTCGGCCTGCCACAGCTGGTGCGCGGGAACGCGCGGTTCGTCGGCCCGGCGAACTACGCGCGGGTGCTGGCGGATCCGGAGTTCTGGGCCGTGGTGCGGCGGACGCTGGTGTTCACCGCGATCAACGTCGTGCTGATCATGGTGCTGTCCACCCTGGTCGCCCTGCTGCTGGTGCGGCTCGGGAAGTGGACGCGGCTGCTGGTGATGTCCGGGCTCGTGCTGGTGTGGGCGACGCCGGTGATCGCGGCGACCACCGTGTTCCAGTGGCTGTTCCAGTCCCGGCTCGGGGTGGTCAACTGGGCGTTGGTCGGACTGGGGTTCGAGGGCTACCGCGACTACACGTGGTTCGCCGACGGTCCCGCCACGTTCGCCATCCTGGTGGCGCTGATCGTGTGGCAGTCCGTGCCGTTCGCGGCGCTGTCGCTGTACGCGGCGATGGTGACGATCCCGTCGGAGCTGTACGAGGCGGCGCGGATGGACGGCGCGGGTGCGTGGCGGGTGTTCGCCGCCATCACGTTCCCGATGCTGCGGGCCATGTTCGGCCTGATCACGTGCCTGGAAGTGATCTGGGTGGTCAAGGCGTTCGTGCAGATCTGGGTCATCTCCCAGGGCGGGCCGGGGCAGGCGACCACGACGTTGCCGGTGTACGCGTTCCAGGTCGCGCAGTCGTTGCAGCGCTACGACCTCGGCGCGGCGGTGTCGATGCTCATGGTGCTGCTGCTCGTGCTGGTGCTGCTGGCGTACTTCCGGCAGATGTACCGGCAGGAGGAGGCCTCGTGACGGGCCGGGTGCTGCGCGGTGTCGCGGCGGTGGTCGTGTTCGTGGTGTCGGTGTTCCCGGTGTACTGGATGGTGCTGACGGCGTTCAAGCCCACGCGCGACATCCAAGCGGAGACGCCGACGTTCCTGCCGCTGTCGCTGACGGTCGAGCACTTCGGCACGGCGGTGTCGGCGCAGGGGTTCTGGTCGTTCTGGCGCAACAGCGTCCTCGTCGCCGGCGGCGCGGTGCTGCTGTCGCTGGTGGTGGCGCTGCTGGCGGCGTTCGCGGTGGCGCGGCTGCGGTGGAAGGGGCGGCGCGGGTTCATCCTGATGGTGTTCGTCGCGCAGATGACGCCGTGGGAGGCGCTGCTCATCCCGATCTACGTGATCGCGCGGGACACCGGGATGCTCGACACGCTCTGGATGCTCACGCTGGTCTACTTCATGATCACGCTGCCGTTCACCGTCGTGACGCTGCGCGGGTTCCTCGCCGCCATCCCGGTCGACCTGGAGGAGGCGGCGCTGGTGGACGGGTGCTCGCGGGCGCAGGCGTTCCGGCGGGTGGTGTTCCCGCTGCTCGCGCCGGGTCTGCTGGCGACCTCGCTGTTCGGGTTCATCACCGCGTGGAACGAGTTCGCCTTCGCCAACGTGCTGATCATCAAGGACCAGGACGACCGCACGCTGCCCGTGTGGCTCTCGTCGTTCAGCAACACGTTCGGCACGGACTGGGGCGCGACCATGGCCGCCTCGACGCTGTTCATGCTGCCGGTGCTGGTGGTGTTCCTCGTGCTCCAGGGCCGGGTGACCACCGGGATCGTCGGCGGCGCGGTCAAGGGCTGACGTTCGTTGGAGGTACTCGTGATCGTGCCACGACCGACCCGGCTGATCCGGCGGCACGGCCGGTTCGCGCTCGACCGCGACACGGCGATCCGGGCCACGCCCGGCGCCCGGGGCGCGGCCCGGCTGCTGCGCGCGCTGCTGCGCCCGGCGACCGGCCTGCCGTTGCCGCTGCACGAGGACGGCCGGGTCGTGCTCGCGTTGGACGAGCGGCTGGTCGGGCTCGGCGACGAGGGCTACGCGCTGACCGTGAACGAGCACGCGGTAATGTTGCGCGCGGCGACGCGCCACGGGCTGGCGCACGGCGTGCAGACGATCCGGCAGCTGGTGTCGCCCACGGCGTTGGGCTCGCGGCCGGTGTCCGGTGTGGACTGGACGGTGCCCGGCGTGGACGTCCGTGACTCGCCGCGGCTGCCGTGGCGGGGTGTGCTGCTGGACGTGGCGCGGCACTTCCAGCCGGTCGGCGTGGTGCGCCGGTTCGTCGACCTGATGGCGGTGCACAAGCTGAACGTGCTGCACCTGCACCTGACCGATGACCAGGGCTGGCGGATGCCGGTGCCGCGCCACCCGCGGTTGACCACGGTCGGCGGGTGGCGCGCGGAGAGCATGGGCGACGGCGTGCCGCACGGTGGTTCGTACACGCGCGCGGAGCTGGCCGGGCTGGTGTCCTACGCCGACGAACGCGGCATCCGGATCGTGCCGGAGATCGAGATGCCCGGTCACGCCCGCGCCGCGCTCGCCGCCTACCCGCACCTGGGCAACTTCCCCCGGCGGCGGTTGCCGGTCTGGACGCGGTGGGGCGTCAGCGACGAGGTGTTCGGCGTGGACGACGCCGTGCTGGAGTTCTGCCGGGACGTGCTGGACGAGGTGATCGAGGTGTTCCCCGGCCGGCACGTGCACCTCGGCGGCGACGAGTGCCCGACCTCGGAGTGGGAGTCCAGCCCCGGCGCGTCACGGCGGGTCCGGCGGGAAGGGCTGGCCGGGCCGCACGAGCTGCACGGCTGGTTCCTGCGCGCGATGGCCGACCACGTGGCGGGGCGCGGGCGCACGCCGGTGTCGTGGGAGCCGATCGGCGACCCGCGCGTGGTGGTGATGCCGTGGCGTGACGCGGCGGACGCGCGAACCGCGTTGGACCTCGGGCACGACGTGGTGATGACGCCGCACCGGTCGACCTACCTGGACTACCCGCAGTCCGCCGACCCCGACGAGCCCGCCGGGCAGCCCGGCCTGGTGGTGACCGCGCGGAACGTCTACGACCTGCCGCTGCCGGACGGCGTGCTCGGCGCCCAGTGCGCGCTGTGGACGGAGTACGTGCCGACCGCGCACCACCTGGAACGGCTGGCGTACCCCCGGCTGGCGGCGCTGGCCGACACGCTCTGGGCGCAACGCCCGTCCTGGACCGACTTCACCGAACGGATGCGCGCGCACACCGGCCGCCTGAGCGCGCTGTCCGTGCCCCTGTCGAGGAAGGAGGACGACGCCCGCTCCCCTGTCCCACCCTGCTGACTTGAGGAGAGAACCGAAGTGCACGCACGCATGATCGCCGCGATCGGAGCCGCCGCGGTGTCCGTCGCCGCGCTGGTGGCCGCCCCGATGGCGTTGGCCGCCGACGTGGTCACCGCCCAGTACCGGACCAGCGCGTCCGGTGCGACGACCGACCAGGTCGAACCGTGGTTGAAGCTGGTCAACACCGGCGGCACGACCGTGCCGCTGAGCGAGTTGAAGGTCCGCTACTACTTCAAGAGCGAGACGCCGGACGTCGGCTACCGCTTCGCGTGCTCGTGGGCGGTGCGCGGGTGCGGCAACGTCACCGGCACGTTCGGCACGCTGACCGGCGGTCCGGCCGACCGGTACCTGGAGGTCGGGTTCACCTCGGGCGCGGGCTCGCTCGCGCCCGGCGCCGACAGCGGTGACCTGCAACTGCGGTTCTACCGGTCGAACTGGGGGCCGATCACCCAGTCCGACGACTACTCGTTCCGCTCGGCGAGCACCTACTCGGCGTGGTCGAAGGTGACCGTGCACCGGGGCGCGACCCTGCTGTGGGGCACTTCTCCCGGCGGCACCGGTCCCACCACGACCACCACGACGACGAACCCGCCGAACCCGAACGGCCCGGCGTTGTTCGACGACTTCAACTACACGGGCTCCGGCGACTCGCGGATCTCCCAGCGCGGCTGGACGGTCCGCTCCGGTGGCGGCGGGCCCGGCGTGCCGGGCGCGGTGTGGGACCCGGCGATGGTGACGTTCCCGACCGTGGACGGCCAGAAGTCGATGCGGCTGGAGTCGTCCAACAACGGCTCGTCCGCGCGGCAGACCGAGCTGTACCACCAGCGGAAGTTCTTCGAGGGCACGTACGCGGCGCGGGTGAAGTTCTCCGACGCGCCGGTCTACGGCCCCGACGGCGACCACGTGGTGCAGACGTTCTTCACCATCACGCCGCTGAACAGCAACCTGGACCCGAACTACGGCGAGCTGGACTTCGAGTACCTGCCCAACGGCGGGTGGGGCGAGCCGGCCAACATCATGTACGAGACGACCTGGGAGACCTACCAGAACGAGCCCTGGATCGCCGACAACGTCCACACCGAACAGCGGCAGAGCTACGCCGGCTGGCACGACCTGGTGATCCAGGTGTCCGGCGGCCGGGTGAAGTACTTCATCGACGGCGCGCAGGTGGCCGACCACGGTGACAAGTACTACCCGGAGACCCCGATGTCGCTCAACTTCAACCTGTGGTTCATCTCCGGCGGCCTGGCGGGCGCGCCCGGCGACCGCGCGTACCAGCAGCACGTGGACTACGTGTACTTCGCCAAGGACCAGGTGCTCAGCCCGGCCCAGGTGCAGTCCCGCGTCGCCGGCTACCGCACGTCCGGCGTGGACCACGTCGACACGGTGCCCGCGAGCTGAAACCGGCCCCGGGCCAGGCGGCGTCGTCGCC
>NZ_JBEOVG010000099.1:0-33417 GCF_040295345.1 Actinosynnema sp. NPDC002837 | reverse complement strand
TACAACAGCGGTATGCGGCCCATTCGGCCGCACCGCCGGGAACCACCTCAGGCGCGACTCTCATCGAACGAGACTTGTGAAACAGGCGCTAGCGCTGGATGGACTTCAGCTCGGTGAACTCGTCCAGGCCGTGGGGGCCGAACTCGCGGCCGTTGCCCGACTGGCGGTAGCCGCCGAACGGGGCGCTGGTGTTGAACGCGGCGCCGTTGATGTCCACCTGGCCGGTGCGCAAGCGCTTGGCCACGGCGAGGGCGCGGTCGGTGTCCGCGGAGAACACCGCGCCGCCCAGGCCGTAGATGGTGGAGTTCGCGATCCGCACGGCGTCGTCCTCGTCCGCGTAGGGCATGACGGACAGCACCGGGCCGAAGATCTCCTCCTGCGCGATCGCCATGCCCGGCCGGACGCCGCCGAACACGGTCGGCGTGACGAAGAAGCCGCGGTCGAGAGGTCGGGAAGGGCCGCCGAGGGCGAGCTTCGCCCCTTCGGAGATGCCGCGCTCGATGTAGCCGACGACGCGGTCGCGCTGCGCGGCCGACACCGCCGGACCCATGCGGGTCGTCGGGAGGGCCGGATCGGCGGGCTCGTACTTGGCCGCGGCGGCGACCGCGATCTCCACCGCCTCGTCGTGCCGGGAAGCGGGCACCAGCAAGCGGGTCCACGCGCTGCACGCCTGGCCGTTGTTCATGTACGCGTTGCCCACGCCGATCTTCACCGCACGGGTCAGGTCGGCGTCGTCGAGCACCACGTTCGCCGACTTGCCGCCCAGCTCCAACGCCACCCGCTTCACCGTCTCGGCGGCCAGCGCGGACACCCGCCGACCGGCCCGCGTCGAACCGGTGAACGACACCATGTCCACCATCGGGTGACTGGCCAACGCCTCGCCGACCACCGGCCCCGTGCCGTGGACCAGGGAGAACACGCCCTCGGGCACGCCGACGTCGTGGAGCACCGAAGCGAGCAGGTCGGCCGTGAGGGGCGCCAGCTCGCTCGGCTTGAGCACGACCACGTTCCCGGCCGCCAGCGCGGGCACGACCTTGGCCACCATCTGCTGCAACGGGAAGTTCCACGGCGTGATGGCCGCGACCACGCCGACCGGCTCCCGCAGCACGAGCGAGTTCCCGATCTCCGCACCGTCGAAGTACCCGGCGGCGAGCACGTCCGCCACGCCGCGCGCGATGCCCACCGGGTTCGGCACCTGCACCCGTGACGCGAACGTGGCCGGGGTGCCCATCTCGGCCGTCATGGTCGCGGCGAACTCCGCCGCCCGCGCCTCGATGGCGTCCGCGACCGCCCGCACGAGGGCGAGCCGGGAGTCCGGCGACGTCGCCGACCACGCCGGGAACGCGGCGACGGCCCTGGTCACGGCGGCGTCCACGGCGTCGGGCGTGCCGGCGGGGACCGTGCCGACGACCTCTTCGGTGGTCGGGTTGACGACCTCGATCACTGCGGACTCCCCGAGAACGGTGTGACACTCCAAGACGAACTTTGCCCCAGAGTGTCACACCGGACGCGTCAGGAGAAGTCCAGACCCCCGGTCCGGGTGCGCTTGAGCTCGAAGAAGTACGGGAAGCCCGCCAACGCCCGCGCGCCGTCGAACACCTTCACCGCGTCCTCGCCACGCGGGATCTTGGTGAGCACGGGCCCGAAGAACGCCACGCCGTCGATGTGGATCGTCGGCGTGCCGACGTCCATGCCCACCGGGTCCATGCCGCGGTGGTGGCTGGCCCGCAGCTCCTCGTCGTGCTCGTCGGTGTGCGCGGCCTCGGCCAGCTCCGCGGGCAGGTCCACGTCCTCCAGCGCGAGCTTGATGGCCTGGTCATAGTCACGCGTGCTGCCCAGGCCCTCGTTGTGGATCCGGGTGCCGAGCGCGGTGTAGAGGTCGCGCAGCACGCCGTCGCCCTTGAGCTTGGCCGCGGCGATGGCGACGCGCACCGGCCCCCAGCCGCGGTCCATCATGTCGCGGTAGTCGGCCGGCAGGTCCCGGTCCTCGTTGAGCACGGACAGGCTCATCACGCGGAAGTTCAGGTCGAGGTCGCGCTGCTTCTCCACCTCGAGGATCCACCGGGACGAGATCCACGCGAACGGGCAGATCGGGTCGAAGTAGAAGTCGACCTTCGTACGTCCCTCTGTCGACATGCGGTGTTCCCTCCGTGGCTGTTCGTGAGCGGTGCGCCGGGTCCGGCGCTTCCATCGTGCTCAACCAGCCCACCACGCGCAGTCTTCCCTCGGACGCCAGTCCACTTCCGGGGGTCCCACGTGATTGGATGCGACTGTCGTGTTCACCGACTCGACACCCATACCCGTTCCGACGACGCCGACGCCGAGGTCCCGTGGCGGCGGCAGACGAGGTGACCAGTGGCGGCACCCAACCTCACCCGCGACCAGGCGCAGCAGCGGGCCTCGCTGCTGGAGGTCGATTCCTACCGGATCGAGCTGGACCTGACCGACGGTGGCGGAAAGCCCGGCTCGGACACGTTCCGCTCGACCACGACGGTTGCCTTCCGCAGCCAGACGCCCGGCGCGTCCTCGTGGGTCGACGTCGTGGCCGCCAATGTCCACCGCGCCGTGCTCAACGGGCACGAGCTGGACGTCTCCTCCTACCGCGAGGAAGACGGCATCCACCTGCCCGACCTGGCCGAGGTCAACGAGCTGACGGTCGAGGCCGACTGCCGGTACATGAACACCGGCGAGGGCCTGCACCGGTTCGTCGACCCGGTCGACGGCGAGGTGTACCTGTACTCGCAGTTCGAGACGGCGGACGCCAAGCGCATGTTCGCCTGCTTCGACCAGCCCGACCTGAAGTCGGTCTACCAGCTCACGGTGACCGCGCCGCACCACTGGAAGGTCGTCTCCAACGCGGCGATCGAGTCCACTATGGACGGTTCGGGCGGTGCGGACGTGCACGTCTTCGCCACCACCAAGCCCATGTCGACGTACCTGGTCGCGCTGGTCGCCGGTCCTTACGCCGAGTGGCGCGACGAGTTCCAGGACGGCGACACCACGATCCCGCTCGGCATCTACTGCCGCGCGTCGCTCGCGCCGCACATGGACGCCGAGCGGCTGTTCACCGAGACCAAGCAGGGTTTCGGCTTCTTCCACAAGGCGTTCGGGGTCACGTACCCGTTCGGCAAGTACGACCAGTGCTTCGTGCCCGAGTTCAACGCGGGCGCGATGGAGAACGCGGGCTGCGTCACGTTCCTGGAGGACTACGTCTTCCGCAGCCGCGTCACCCGCTACCTGTACGAACGCCGTGCCGAGACCGTGCTGCACGAGATGGCGCACATGTGGTTCGGCGACCTGGTGACCATGCGCTGGTGGGACGACCTGTGGCTGAACGAGTCGTTCGCCACCTGGGCGTCGGTGCTGGCGCAGGCCGAGGCGACCGAGTACCGGCAGGCGTGGACGACGTTCGCCAAGATCGAGAAGTCGTGGGCCTACCGGCAGGACCAGCTGCCGTCCACGCACCCCGTGGCCGCCGACATCCCGGACCTGCAGGCGGTCGAGGTCAACTTCGACGGCATCACCTACGCCAAGGGCGCCTCGGTGCTCAAGCAGCTGGTGGCCTACGTCGGCCTGGAGAACTTCCTGTCCGGCCTGCGGGTGTACTTCGGCAAGCACGCCTGGGGCAACGCGACGCTGGCCGACCTGCTCAACGCGCTCGAAGAGGCGTCCGGCCGCGACCTGTCGTGGTGGAGCGCGCAGTGGCTGGAGACCACCGGCCTGAACCTGCTGCGACCCAAGTACTCGGTCGACTCCCAGGGCAGGTTCACCGAGTTCGCCGTGCTCCAGGGCGGCGCGCGGCCGGGCGCGGGCGAGCTGCGCACGCACCGGTTGGCGATCGGCGTGTACGACGCGGACGCCGACGGCAAGCTCGTGCGCACGCACCGGGTGGAGCTGGACGTGTCCGGCGAGCGGACCGAGGTCCCCGAGCTGGTCGGCGTGCCGCGCGGCAAGCTGGTGCTGGTCAACGACGACGACCTCACCTACTGCACGATGCGCCTGGACGCCGACTCGCTGGCGTCGCTGATCGACCACATCGCCGACATCGCCGAGCCGCTGCCGCGCACGCTGTGCTGGTCGGCGGCGTGGGAGATGACGCGCGAGGCCGAGCTGAAGGCGCGCGACTTCGTGAACCTGGTGCTCGGCGGCCTGCACGCGGAGACCGAGGTCGGCGTCGTGCAGCGGCTGCTGCTGCAGGCGCAGACGGCGCTGTCGTCGTACGCGGACGTGTCGTGGCGCGACGAGGGCTGGCGGCGGTTCACCACGCGGGTCCTGGAGCTGGCCCGTGCCGCCGAGCCCGGTTCGGACCACCAGCTGGCGTTCGTCAACTCCCTGGCCGGGTCCGTGCTCGACTCCGCGACGCAGGAGGTCGTGCGCGGCTGGCTGGACGGCACGGACGTGCTCGACGGCCTCGACGTGGACACCGACCTGCGGTGGCGGCTGCTGCACGCGCTGGTCGCGCACGGCGCCGCCGGGCTGGACGAGATCCGGGCCGAGGAGGAGCGCGACCCCACCGCCACCGGTCGCCGCAAGGCCGAGTCGGCCCGCGCGCTGCGGCCGACGATCGAGGCGAAGACCGAGGCGTGGGACCGCGCGGTGAACGACGACGAGCTGCCGAACGCGGTGTCGGAGGCGATCATCGCGGGCATCCAGCACCCCGGCCAGAAGGCGCTGCTCCAGCCGTTCGTCGCGCGGTACTTCGCCGACGTGGCCGACGTGTGGGAGCGCCGGTCGAGCGAGCGGGCGCAGTCCATGGTCGTCGGCCTGTTCCCGTCGTGGTCGATCTCGAAGGAGACGGTCACGGCGGCCGACGAGTGGCTGGCCGAAGAACGCCCGCCGGCCCTGCGCCGACTGGTGTCGGAGGGCCGTGCGGGCATCGTGCGCGCCCTGGCGGCCCAGGAGTTCGACCGGTCCTGAGGTTCGACGTGTGACGTGCGGTGCACCCGGTCGTGTCACCGCACGTCACACAAGTCGTAGTACACTCCCCACATGGGCACCATCACTTTTCGCCCGGACACCGAGACGGAACGGGCACTGGAGAGATTGACGGCCGATGGCCGCAGCGCTTCAGCCGCGATCCGCGAGGCCCTGCTCCTGGCCGCGAAGGTGCAGCAGGCCGAGGCATTGCGCGAGGAAGCGCTCGCGTTGGCAGCCGACCCCGAGGACGTGGCGGAAGCAAGGGCCGTACTCGCCGACTTGGAGCCACTGCGTGCGTGGTGAGGTCTACCGCCTTCGGGCGCCGCGCAACGCTACCGGGCACGAGCAGCAAGGCAGTCGCTACGCGGTCGTCGTCCAGTCGAACGCGCTCCCGTTGAGCACGTGGCTCGTCGCGCCGACCTCCACCTCGGCTCGACCGGCGTCGTTCCGCCCTGAGATCGAACTGAACGGGCAGCCCACTCGAGTGCTCGTAGAACAGACAACGGCCATCGACCCCCAACGCTTGGGTGATCGAGCCGGAAGGTTGTCCCTGCACGAGATGAACGAGGTGGATACCGCTCTTCGCATCGTGCTCGACCTGTGAACTGGGCGGTGCCGCTCCGACCGTTCGTGGCGCGGTACCGCGCCGACTGGTGTCGGAGGGCCGTGCGGGCATCGTGCGCGCCCTGGCGGCCCAGGAGTTCGACCGGTCCTGAGGTTCGACGTGTGACGTGCGCGGAGCCGCTGCGTGCGTGGTGATGGCTTCGGACCTGGTGACGGCGTCGAGGTGAACGGGGCAGCGCTTCAGGCGCTGCTCCGTTTCGCGTCCGGCGCGGAGCGGTGGTCGCGGTCGTAGGCGTCGGCCCAGCGGGCGAACACGTCGCGTGAGTGGGCCGGGCTCAGGACCACGCGCTCCAGCTGGCGCATCTTGGCCTCGTAGGCGTCGATCGCGGTCGGGTCGTCGTGGAACACCGTCGCCGTCTCGGTCTCCGCGTAGGCCAGCGGCTTGACCGGCGACGAGAACGTCAGCAGGGTCCCGGAGTGGCGCAGGTAGGTGTGCGACGGCGCGCTCATCGGGATGATCCGCGGGCTGATGCGCGACCAGCCGCACATCAACGTCAGGCGCAGCATCTGGTCGCGCATGACCCTCGCGTCGCCGACCACGATCCGCAACGCCGCCTCGTGGATGTAGATCACCGTCTCCGGCCCGCCCGGCCTGCGCAACGCGTCCTGCCGCGACATGCGCGCCTCCGTCAGGTCCCGGTCCTTGGTCAAGGCGTACGCGTAGTCCTCGGTCTGCGCCAGGCTCGGCACGACCAGCGGCTCGTAGGTCGTCACCGTGCGGGCCACGTGCTCGTGCACGGACAGCGCCGTGAGCGTGTCCGGCCACGGGTCGTGCCGGCGCAGGAAGTTGCCCGCGTCGACCTCGCTGGCGATCGCCAGGACCCGGTCGCGGGTCGCCTTGTCCGCGCCGCACCGGCCCAGCAGCGTCCCGATCTCCCACGGACTCGTGCCGCGCGTGCCGGTTTCGAGTTTCGACAGCTTGCCCAACGACCAGCCGAGCGCGTCGGCGACGAATGCCGACGACATCCGGGCCCGGTGCCGGACGCGGCGCAATTCCTCGCCCAATTCCCGGCTGCGGGCCGTGCTCAGCCGCGCGGACGGCCTTTCTTCGGACTCCATGAAACCCCCTTGACGCACGTCTGCAAAGGGCGCGGCGAGTGGTGTGCGCTGCGAAGTCCCGTCGCGCGCTGCACCACTCGCCGCGCATGTCCGACCAGTGTGCGGGCTGGTCGGAAGCTCTGGTGCACAACACCTTGTCCGGCCCGCAACACCTGGTCAATCCCCTTTTCGAGCGAGAGACTTGACCACTGGTCCCGCTTTAAGATGCATTTCCATGAACCGCAACACCTCGAAATCCATCGCTTTGGGCGCGCGTTTGCGCAACGTCCGCGAGGCCAATAACCTCAGTCAACGCGCACTCGCGAGGAAGATTGGCGTCGTACATTCGTTGCTCTCGCGCAACGAAAGCGGCCAGCGCGTCCCGACCCGCTCCGAGGTCATCCGCATCCTCGAGCCGCTCGACATCACCGATCGGGATCGCGAAGAAATCCTGGCGATGACCGAAGATCCGAGTGGATCACCTCTCGCGGTGATCGAACTGCCCGAGCGCCGGACGCAGATCGCCGCGCTCGTGGAGGTCGAGCAGATGGCCAAGGAGATCGTCAGCTGGTCGCCGTTGATCATCCCCGGACTGCTCCAGGTCAGCTCCTACACGCGCACGATCATGGAGGCCGTTCCCGTACCCCACGAGGAGATCGCCACCAGGGTCGCGGTCCGGATGGGCCGACGCGACATCCTCACGCGCCGCAACCCCGTCCGCTACACCGCCTTGATCGGCGAGGGCGTGCTGAGCCAGACGGTCGGCGGCCCCGCGGTCATGGCCGAGCAGTTCGACCACCTGCTGATGATGAGCGCCCACGAGAACGTCGACCTGCGGATCGTGCCCACCGCGACGGGTTGGCACCCAGGGCTCTGCGGCTCGTTCCAGCTGATCAAGTGTGACGGCACGTCGTTCGTGCACCTGGAGAACCCCGTCAGCGCCGTCTTCGTGCAGGAAACCGAGGCGGTAGCCGGTTTCGAGCGGTCCGTGCCAGAGTTGCTGAAGGTCGCGATGAGCCCGGAACGGTCCTTCGAGGTCATCGCGAAGGAGGTGCAGCGGACGACGGGAGTCGCATGACACTTCGGTGGAAGAAGTCCGGCAAGAGCGCGAGCGGCGACTGCGTCGAGGTGGCGAACCACCTCGGCGCGGTGCGGGACAGCAAGAACCCCTCGGTCGTGCTGGGTGTCAGCCCGGCACGGCTGAAGGCGTTCGTGGACGCGCTCAAGGCCCGGTGAACGCGAAGGCCCCGGCGGGTGTGCGCCGGGGCCTTCACTTCGTCGTTCGGGGGTCGTCAGACGTGCTTGGGAGCCGTGCCCGCCTGGTCGGTCAGCATCCGCAGGCCGCTCACCAGGCCGCCGGACAGGTCGCCCTCCTTGAAGGACGCGACCATGCTCATCACCGCGAGCTTCGCGCCGCGGTCGGCGATGCGGCGGTTGGACTCCTCGCCCGTCACCACCTCCACCCGGCGTTCACCGGGTGACACGGCGACCAGCACGGCGTGCGTGGGTCGCACGGTGGCGGCGTGCAACTCCTCGGCCTTCGCCCGCGGGTCCGCGCCCAGCTCGCCGAGGTAGACGCTGAAGTCCAACCCGGTGGTGCGGCTGGCCAGCGTCAGCGCCTCGTCCAGGCTCGACAGCTGCACCGGCGTGAACGGCAGGCCCGGCGCGTGCGGCTCGTACATCTTCGCGGCGGACACCCGGCCGCTGTTGGTCACGACCGCGCCGACCTCCAGCGTCGACGGGTCGACGTCCACCCTCGTCAGCTCACCAGTTGCCACGGGCACCTCCCTTTGCGGTGCGGCCCTCGGCCGGCGCCGTGACGGCCTGGTGCGCGCCGCCGGGCAGGCCCGCGGGGTTCGCCGTCCACCAGACGGGGGCGTAGTTCCACTCCTGGCCCGGGCGGTACCGCTGAATGCGGGTGGCCTTCGGCCTCAGCGTCAGTAGCGTGATCACGCCGTAGATGGCCAGCGGGATCAGCGCGAAGACGAGCACGGTCTCCACGATGGTCACGCCGGTTACGGTAACCGATCGTCCAGGTCAGGTCGGGGTGAGGGCACCCGTTTCCGCACTGGTGTGGGTCGGGCGGTGTGCGCGGGGCCTCCGGCGGCCCCTTCCAACTGTGAACGCGGCCCCGCGGGCGTGCCCGGCGATCACGCGTACGGCGGTGACCACGTGGTGGGACGCCGACCGGGGCCGCGCGCACGTGACCGTGACGGGGATGGGCCCTGGCACGTGGCATAGCGCCCTGTGAGCTGCCTGACGTCCTACCTGCGACGACGTCACGCTCGGTGTCCATCGGTGCCGGATGTACCAGCTCCGGTGCTCGATCGTCGCAGTCCGTACACCCGGTCGGCCTTCCCCCGGACGGAGGCGAATGGCGGCCGGTTTGGCGTCTTGTCCTGGGCCCACTCGGCTTCTAGCTTTTCACCTGTACGGGTCTTGCGCATCCGATTCCGGAGACCAATACCCGCCCGATGAGTCTCGGAGGACACGACATGTACACCATGAACCTTGTTCTGGTCGCCGCCCTCACCCTTTCGTCGTACACCCAATCGGAGCAGAGCGTTACCACTGTTCAGCCTCAGGCCACGCTCGCCGAGTCGGTGCGCATCACCTCCGACGACTCCGTTCGGATCACCTCTCAGGGCTCCGTCCGCATCACCTCGGCCACGGACGACTCCGTCCGGATCACGGCGTCGGAGTCCGATTCCGTCCGGATCACCGGGTCGGACGCGGACTCCGTGCGCATCACGATGGCGGGCTCGGTCCGGATCACCTCGGGATCGGTGCGCATCACCGACGACTCGGTGCGCATCACGGACGACTCCGTGCGCATCACCGACGACTCCGTGCGCATCACGGACGACCCCCGGGACTACGTCCTGGCGGCGTGAGGAGGAGCGGGCGCTAAGCCGCGGGCTCGCCGAGGTAGGGCAGCCACAGCGGGTCGGCCTCGGTGACGCCGGCCAGCAGCCGCCAGTGCGGCCCGCGGGGCGCGTTGGGCACCACGCGCAGGCGCCAGCCGAGCTCCGAGAGGAGCTTGTCGGCCTTGCGGTGGTTGCACTTCGCGCAGCAGGCGACGCAGTTGGTCCACGAGTGGGGGCCGCCCCGGCTGCGCGGCACCACGTGGTCGATCGTCTCCGCGCGTCCGCCGCAGTACGCGCAGCGGTACCGGTCCCGGTGCATCAGCCCGGCCCGCGTGAGCGGGACCCGGCCCCGGTAGGGCACGCGCACGTAGTTCGCCAGCCGGATCACCGACGGGACGACGACCTCGGACGTCGAGGAGTGGACGACGGCCCCGGCGGGGTCACCGTGCACGACCTCGGCCTTCCCGCACACGACGAGGACCACCGCGCGCCGCAGGGGCAACGCGGTGAGCGGTTCGAACGTGGCGTTGAGCAGCAGGACCTTGCGTCTTCCCCAGGGCAACACCACGGGCGCCGGACCGGCCCCCTGGCCGTCGGCCACAGTGTGCACGGTGTTCAGCGCGAGCTGTTTTTGGCCGGACGGCACCGACGACGCGATCCCGGCGTTCACCAGGGCGCCGATCGGGGTGGGTTGTCGGTCTGGCACGCGACCACCTCCACCGGTTCAGGCCTAGCAGACCACAGATCGACCCCAAAAATCACCTGTGATATGTGACGTGTCACGAAGCCGAGGCCGAAACTTGGGTGAACGGCCCCCTATCGGACATGGTTTTCATCACGCGGGCTACGCTCGGCGAGGTGACCGATGCCTCCCGCGCAGCGCTGCCTGCGACGATCACCTACCCCGCCGCACCGCGGCTCGACCTCGTCGACGACCTGCACGGACACGCGGTCCCCGACCCGTACCGCTGGCTCGAAGACCCTGCGGACCCCCGAACGGCCGCGTGGTCGGACGCGCAGGACGGGGTGGCGCGGTCGTGGCTGGACGCGATGCCCGGCCGGGACGCGCTCGCCGCCCGATTGGGTGAGCTGATGCGGACCGGTTCCGTCGGCACGCCGGTGTGGCGGGCCGGGCGGGCGTTCTACACGCGCCGCGGGCCGGACGAGGACCACCCCGTGCTGTACGTGCGGGTGGACGGCGTGGAGCGGGTGCTGCTGGACGTGTCGCGGCTGGACCCGTCCGGGCGGACGACCCTCGACCGGTGGTCGCCGTCCCGCGAGGGCACGCGGCTGGCCTACCAGGTGTCCGTGGGCGGTGACGAGCACTCGTTGCTGCACGTCGTGGACGTCGACACGGGCGAGCTGCTGGACGGCCCGATCGACCGGTGCCGGTACTCGCCGGTCGGCTGGCTGCCCGGTGGCGAGGAGTTCTTCTACGTGCGGCGGATCGACCCCGCGCTGGTGCCCGAGGACGAGCGGCAGTTCCACCGGCGGGTGTGGCGGCACCGGGTGGGCACGCCCGCGTCCGACGACGTGAACGTGCACGGCGACGGACTGGACCACACCTACTACTACGGGCTGTCGCTGTCGGAGGACGGCCGGTGGCTGGTGGTGAACGGCGCGCCCGGCACCGTGCGGCGCGACTCGGTGTGGATCGCCGACCTGCACGGCTCGGGCGAGCTGACGCCGGTCGTGCGCGACTCCGACGACGTGCAGTGCTCGGCGTGGGTCGCCCCGGACGGGCGGCTCTACCTGCGGACCAGCCGGGACGCGCCCCGGTTCCGGGTGTGCGTGGCCGACCCGGCGGCCCCGACCGAGTGGACCGAGCTGGTCGGCGAGCAGCCGGACTCGGTGCTGGACGCGGTGACGTGGCTGGACGGGTCGCTGGTGCTGCTGCGGACCCGGCACGCGGTGTCGGAACTGCACCTGCACTCCCCCGCGACCGGCGAGCACCTGCGGGAGGTCCCGCTGCCCGGCACGGGGTCGTTGCACGGGTTGTCCACAGTCGACGAGCTGACCGTTGCGGACCGGGACGTGCTGTGGTTCGGGTGGTCCGACTTCATCACGCCCTTGTCGGTGTACCGGTACTCGCTGTCGACCGGCCGGACGGAGCTGGAGGCGGCGGCGCCCGGAACGGTGTCCCTGCCGGAGTTGTCCACACAACAGGTCTCGTACACGTCGGCCGACGGCACGGTCGTGCGAATGTTCGTGGTGTCCGGCAAGCAGCACCCGGACCTGCCCCGGCCGGCGTTGCTGACCGGGTACGGCGGGTTCGCGGTGGGTCGCGGGCCGGGGTACAGCGCGACCACGTTGGCGTGGGTCGAGGCGGGCGGCGTGTGGGCGCACGCGTCGTTGCGCGGCGGCGACGAGGAGGGTGAGGAATGGCACCGGGCGGGGATGCGGGAGCGCAAGCAGAACGTGTTCGACGACTTCCACGCGGCGGCCGAGCGGTTGATCCGCGACGGGTGGACCACGCCGGAGCAGTTGTCGATCATGGGTGGGTCGAACGGCGGGCTGCTCGTCGGGGCGGCGTTGACGCAGCGGCCGGAGCTCTACGCGGCGGTGGTGTGCTCAGCGCCACTGCTGGACATGGTGCGGTACGAGAACTTCCTGCTGGGGCGGCTCTGGGCGGAGGAGTACGGCTCGGCGGCCGTGCCCGAAGAGCTGGCGTGGCTGCTGGCCTACTCCCCGTACCACCGGGTGCGGCCGGGAGTTGAGTACCCTTCGGTGCTGTTCACGGTCTTCGAGTCGGACAGCCGCGTGGACCCCAACCACGCCCGGAAGATGTGCGCGGCACTGCAGCACGCGACGTCGAGTGATCCGACCAAGCACCCGGTGCTGCTCCGCCGCGAGACCGAGGTGGGGCACGCGGGCCGATCGGTGAGCCGATCGGTGGGCCTGGCCGTGGACCAGTTGACCTTCTTGGCCTGGGCGACCGGCCTGGAGTTGTGAGAGTGGAGGACTGAGCAGGTGCTGGACGTGGAGCCGACGCCGTCACCGGTGTTCAACGTGGAGGCGGCCTTCGCCGTCGCGTGGTGGGAGGTCAACGGGCCGAAGATCGCCGAGGGCGCCTTGCGGATCGCGTTGACGCTGATCATCGCCGTCGTGGTCCGCTACCTGCTCCGCCGGCTGATCGACCGGATGACCCGGGGCAACGGGGGTCGCAAGCCCAAGTTGCTCAAGCCGCTGCGGGAGCGCGCTCCCCAGGCGCTGGGCGCGCTGGTCTCCGAGCGGCGCGAGCAGCGGGCCAAGACCATCGGCTCGGTGCTCAAGTCGTTCGTCACGATCATCGTGTTCGGGGTGGCGTTCATCCAGGTCCTCACCGAGCTGGGCATGAACCCCGCGCCGATCCTGACCTCGGCGGGCATCCTCGGCGTCGCCATCGGTTTCGGCGCGCAGAACCTGGTCAAGGACTTCCTGTCCGGCATGTTCATGATGTTGGAGGACCAGTACGGCGTCGGCGACGTGGTCGACCTAGGCCCCGCGACCGGCACGGTCGAGTCGGTCGCGCTGCGGATCACCACGATCCGCGACACCAACGGCACCGTCTGGTACGTCCGCAACGGCGAGATCCTGCGGGTCGGCAACTCCTCGCAGGGCTTCGCCGTGGCCGTCGTCGACCTGCCGCTCGGGTACGGCGCGAACCTGGCGTCGGCCAGCGAGGTGCTGACCAAGGCCGTGGAGGACGCGACGGGCGAGGAGGTCCTGGCCAAGGACGTCATCGACAAGCCGCAGGTGCTCGGCGTGGAGAAGGTCACGCCGGAGGGCATCACCATGCGGGTGACGGTGAAGGTCCGGCCGGGCCGCCAGTGGGCCGTCCAGCGCGCCCTGAGAGCCAAGCTGATGCCGGCGCTGGACGAGGCGGGCATCTCCCTGAAGTCCTCCTGACGGTGGTCGGGCAGGAGCCGCCGTGCTGCTGCCCGACCACCCGGCAGCCGCTCAGGCCGCGATCACCGTGGCGAGCGTGTCGGCCAGCGACCGCGCCTCCTTCGAGCGGGCGGCGTCGGCCACGGCCCGGTCGCGGACGACCTTGATCCGGTCGAAGGTCCTGGTCGAGCTGATGCGCCCGGCCGGGCTCAGCAGGTCGGCCGCCAGGCGGTTCGCCTCGGCGTGCTCGCCCTGCAGCACGCGGACGCCCAGCAGGGAGATCACGTCGAACAGGTTCGACCGCTGGTAGGAGTCGCGGCGCAGGCGCAGCGCCTCGACGAGGTGCGGTTCGGCCCTCCGCTCGACGCCCGGTCGGTGTTCGGCCACGGTCCGGTACGACAGGGCCGCCATGCCCTCCAGCCCGGCCCGGTCGAAGTAGGACAGCCACGCGGGGGTCTCGGAGGGGTCGGCGCGCGCGAAGTCCGCCTCCGCGACGCCGACCGCCCGGTCCACCGCACGGACGTCACCGAGGCCGGCGTGCGCCCAGGCCTCGCAGGTCGCGAGCATGGCCGCCGGCATCGGCCCCAGCCTGCTCCCCGAGCCGCGCCGGGCCAGCGCGACCAGGGACAGCGCCTCGCGGGGTTTGCCCACGTGCACCATCTGGCGCGCCATCCGGGACAGCACCTCGACGCCCAGCCCGGTGTCCCGCGCCCGCTTGGCGCAGTGCAGGGCCAGCGTGAAGTACTGCTGCGCGGTCGCCTGGAGGCCGACGTCGTGCGACATCCAGCCGGCCAGCCTGGCGAGGTCGGCGGTCGAGCGGAACAGGCGGCGGGAGATCGCGTCGGGGTAGGTGTGGTCGAGCAGGTCGGTCATCGCCTTGAGCTGCCCCACCACGGCCTCGCGGTACAGGCCGCCGCCGCGCTTGGCGTCCCAGGCCCAGAACGTCCTGGTCGCCGCCTCGATCTCGGCGATCTCCGCGGTGCCGATGCGGCCCGGCCCCAGTGCCGGGGTCGGCGCCGCGTCGTCCGCGTCCAGCCACCCGGTCAAGCGCCCTTCCAGGACCGCGCCCGTGGCCAGGGCGGCGGTCGCGCCGAGCACGTCCCTGCGTTTGATCATCAGATCGCTCCTGGTGAAGTCCTGCAACGTGGCGACCAGGCCCCGGTGGTCCCACGAGACCTGATCGCGGGTCGGCGAGGCCGTGGCCAGGCCGAGGTCCGCCGGCGTGCACGGCCTGCCCGTCCGTTCGGCGAACAGCGCCGCCAACAGCTCCGGCACCGGGTGCCGCGGCCGTTCGCCCTCCAGCCACCGCCGCACCCGTGAGCTGTCCGGCGCGACGTTGTAGCCCCGGGTCCGGCCGAGCCGCCCGACGGCGCGCGCGAGTTCGAGCTGGGTCCACCCTCCTTGCCGGAACCAGCGGTGGAGCGCCTCGTTGGCCTCGCCCATGTCGTGTTCTCCCTCGTGACAGGAGATGTCGCGCCCAGGATGCGGTGGCGCGCGGCGGGTTCACCACGGATCGGCGCGGTCCGCCACTGCTTCGCCAAGCGGGCGCTCAGGGCGCTGGGACCGCTACGGCGCCGGTGCGGGTGGTCGTCGGGGTGAGCGCTCGGCCGAGCCCCGCGGGTCGAGCCTGCGGTGCAGGGCGTGAGCCACGGCCACGAGCACCGTCGTCCGGTCCTTCGAGCTCCGGATCGCCTGCGCGAGCCGTTCCGCCCGGTCCGGGTCGAGCAGGGCGACCGCGCAGGCCACCTCGGCCGACGCGCGCGAGTGCTCCTGGGCGGAGATCACCGAGTCGAGTTCGCGTTCCGCCTCGGCGACCAGCTCCCGGGCCGCACCGGGCGCCACGACCGCCGCCACCCGCGCCAGCAGGCGGACCCGTTGTTCCACCATCAGCAGGGGCGTCACGGCGCGCACCTGAGCCACCCACCAGTCGGTGTCGGCCGGCTCCGCCACCTCCTCCAGCAGCAACGCCGTGCGCTGCGGATCGGTCGACTCGGTGACCAGTCGCCGGCCGTCGATCCCGGGCTGCCCGGCCAGCAGCGCCAGCAGGTCGTGCTCGCGCGCCAGGCGCACCGCCTGCTCCGGGTCCGACCAGACCAACGCCCGCACGAGGTGATCGACCTCCCGCCTCGGCCGCACGCTCAAGGCCGGTCGGACCTCGGTCCACAGCCCGGCCGCCTCCAGCGCCAGCGCCCGAGCCCGTCGTGGGTCCAGCGGTCCCCACGCGGCGGCCAGGATCGCCATCCCCATCCCGGGCCCTCCGTACATCTCCGGCACGAGGGGCTCGGCCTCTTCCAGCAAACCCCGCGCCAACGCGGGGTCGACGACGCGGATGGTCGCCGCCAGTTCGGCCAGCAGCTCAACCGCTTCGTTCGGCAACGGGGCCGTCCGCGCGTGCCGGACCCTGGTCACCAGCAGCCGGGTCAGTTCGGGATCGGCCGGCGCGACCGCCCTCGCCACCTCGAGGAGCTCCTTCTGCCCCATGCCCGGCAATGCCCGCATCCACTCGCGCACCCGGCCGGGGTCGATCGCGGCGACGTGACCGGCCATCGCGAAGTGGTTGGTCGACAGCAACCACGCCCGCGCGTGCGACCAGTGCTCGATCACCTGGTCCAGGAGCCGCCGGATCCGCTCCGGGGACACGGCTCCGGGACCCACCGGCACCGGCTCCGGCCGCCCCGGCACCAGCACCGACACCTCGCCCGCCAACCCGGCCGTCGCGCCGGGCGGCCGGTGGGTGAAGTGGCCCGCGTCGGGGACGAGGAACACCCCGGACTCGCCGTCGGACACCCAGTCCAGCTCCAGGCGCCAGTCGACCTCGTGCTCGCGCACCACCAGGTCCAGCGCGAGCACGTGCGGCCGGGTCGCCGACACCGCCACCGGGAACCCCGCGCCCGGTGAGCGCGGCGGGTCGCGGTCGAAGTCCACGGTGGACCGGGCGGGCTCCACGGCTCCGGCGACCACCGCCCGCCTGCCGACCGGCCGGGGCGCCCGCCGGGCCAGGACCACCGCCCGCAACCCCGTCAGCACGACCGCCCGCGCGCCCCGCGCCTCGACGACCACGCCGACCCGGCGACTCCAGGCGTGGAACAGACCCGGCTCGTCGGCGAACTCCACCAGCTCCTCGATCGCGGACCGGTCCACCGTCACCACGAGGGCCCCGGCGCCCTGGTCGCCGTCCACGTACACCGTGACGTCGCCACCGGCCTGCACGACCGTGCCCGACACCTCGGACGCCTCGTTGCGCACCTCGTCCACCGCGCCGAGCGTAGGCCCGCGGCGGGGGTCGGCGTCGGCTGCCGGTCGGTGGCTGAGGCAGGATGGAGGGGTGACCACTCCGCCGGAGAACTTCTACGAAGCAGTGGGCGGGTACGAGACGTTCCACAAGATCGTCGCGGTCTTCTACGAGGAAGTGGCCGCCGATCCCGTCCTGCGCCCGCTGTACCCCGAAGAGGACCTCGGTCCCGCCGAGGAGCGGTTCCGGCTGTTCCTGATGCAGTACTGGGGCGGTCCGCACACGTATTCCGACAACCGCGGTCATCCTCGGTTGCGGATGCGTCACGCTCCGTTCGTGATCGGTCCCGTGGAGCGGGACGCCTGGTTGCGCTGCATCAAGGTCGGCGTCGACTCCGTCGAGCTCTCCCCCGAACACCGCAAGCAGCTCTGGGCGTACCTGGAGATGGCCGCCAACAGCATGATGAACGCCTGGGTGTGATTCTTGATCACTCGAACGGGGTCGTGGTGTCGGTCGCGAATGGCAGGATGACTCCTCGTGCGACGATCCTCCGATCTACAACCAGAGATCGCCGACGAGTCCGCCTGGTGGCGTGACGCCGTCTTCTACCAGGTCTACGTCCGATCCTTCGCCGACGCGAACGGTGACGGCGTGGGCGACCTCGACGGTATCCGCTCCCGGCTCGGCTACCTCGAACTGCTCGGCGTGGACGCCCTGTGGCTCACGCCGTTCTTCACCTCGCCCATGGCCGACCACGGCTACGACGTGGCCGACCCCCGTGACGTCGACCCGCTGTTCGGCGACCTGGCCGCGTTCGACCGGCTGGTCACCGAGGCGCACGCGCACAACCTCAAGGTCACCATCGACCTCGTGCCGAACCACACCAGCGACCGGCACGGCTGGTTCCAGGCCGCGCTGCGGGCCGGACCCGGCTCGGTCGAGCGGGACCGGTTCGTGTTCCGCGACGGCGGCGGGTTCGACGGGTCCGTGCCGCCGAACAACTGGCCCAGCCAGTTCGGCGGGCCGGCGTGGACCCGGGTGCCCGACGGGCAGTGGTACCTGCACCTGTTCGCGCCCGAGCAGCCCGACCTGAACTGGGACAACCCCGAGGTCGCCGCCGACCTGGCGCGCACGCTGCGGTTCTGGCTCGACCGCGGGGTGGACGGGTTCCGCATCGACGTCGCCCACGGCATGGCCAAGCCCTACGGCTTGCCGAACCTCGACCCGCGGGTCGAGCTGGGCGCGGGCGTGATGCACGACAACGCGCTGGACCCCCGGTTCGACAACGACGGCGTGCACGAGATCCACCGGATGATCCGCAAGGTCATCGACGAGTACCCGGGCCGCATGGCCGTCGGCGAGATCTGGGTGAAGGACGACGAGCGGTACGCCCGGTACCTGCGGCCCGACGAGCTGCACCTCGGGTTCAGCTTCCGGTTCCTCGAGGCGCCGTTCGACGCGGACGGCGTCCGCTCGGCCATCGAGCACGGGCTGGGCGCGGTGCGCGGCGTGGGCGCGCCGCCGACCTGGACGTTGTCCAACCACGACGTGCCGCGGCACGTGACGCGGTACGGCGGCGGCGCGATCGGCGCGCAGCGGGCGAAGGCGATGACGCTGGTGGAACTGGCGCTGCCCGGCGTGGTCTACCTCTACAACGGCGAAGAGCTCGGCCTGCCGGACGTGGAGCTGCCGGAGTGGGCGTTGCAGGACCCGATCTGGCTGCGGTCCGGGCACACCCTGCGCGGTCGCGACGGCTGCCGCGTCCCGCTGCCGTGGGAGGGCGACACGCCGCCGTTCGGCTTCTCCGAGGGCGTGACCACCTGGCTGCCGCAGCCGAACGAGTGGGCCGGCCTGACCGCCGAGTCGCAGCTGGAAGACCCCGACTCGATGCTCTCGTTCTACCGGCACGCGCTGGAGCTGCGGAAGTCGCAGCCGGCGTTCAGCGGCGACGAGCTGGAGTGGTACGGCGCGCCGCCCGGGTGCTTCGCGTTCCGGCGCAAGGGCGGCGGGCTGATCTGCGCCCTGAACACCTCCGGCGGCCCGGTGCCGCTGCCGCCCGGGGAGATCCTGCTGGCCAGCGGTCCGATGGACGGCAACCAGCTGCCGCCGGACACCGCGGTCTGGCTGGTCTGACGACGCGCCGCGGCCCCCGCCTCGGGTGAGGCGGGGGCCGCGGCGACGGCCGGTCAGCCGAGTTGCTGCCAGTCGCTGATGGCGCCGCCGGAGGTGGTCTGCGCCGCACCGGAAACACCACCGGCCGAGTTCGTCACGTACACCGCGAGCAGGCCGTTCGAGGCGAGCAGGGCGTCCGCGTCGCTCGCCACGCCACCGCTGCCACCGATCGTGAACCACCCGCCGAACGCCGCACCCGGCGCGCTCTGACCGGCGGCGAGGATCGTGCCGTTGACGCCGCGCACGTAGAGCCCGATCGTGCCGTTGCCGAACTGGACGACGTCGGGCCGGCCCACGAAGCCGCTGCCGCTGAGTTGCTGCCAGTCACCGATGGAGCCGCCCGGTGTGGTCTGCTCGGCGCCCGAGACACCACCCGCCGAGTTCGTCACGTACACCGCGACCAGGCCCGAGGACGTCACCACGGCCGTCGGGTCGCTCGCGACGCCCCCGCTGCCGCCGATCGTGAACCACCCGCCGAACGCGGCGCCCGGCGCGCTCTGACCCGTCGCCACCACGGTCCCCGCCGTCGTCCGGGCGTAGAGGCCGAGCGTCCCGTTGCCGAACACCACCGCGGCCGGCTTCCCGACCAGACCGCTGCCGCCCAACATCACCCAGTCGCCGATCGCACCACCCGGCACCGTCTGCGCCGCACCCGAAACACCACCGGACCCGTTCGCCACGTACACCGCGACCAGACCCGACGGGGTCACCACGGCCGTCGGGTCGCTCGCGACCCCGCCGCTGCCGCCGATCGTGAACCACCCGCCGAACGCGGCACCCGGAGCGCTCTGCCCCGTCGCCATCACCCGACCGTCCACGGTCCGGACGTAAAGACCGATCGTCCCGTTGCCGAACAGCAGAGCAGCCGGCTTGCCCACGAACCCACCACCGGTCGTCAGACGCTCCCACGGACCGAACGCCGCACCCACCGAAGCCTGGCTCGTGCCCCACACATTTCCGTCCGACCGCACCGAGTACAGCGCCAACGCGCCGTTCCCGGTCACCAGCGGGGTCGGCGAGGAGGGGATGGCCGCGTAGGTGGCGGCCTCGTTGAGCAGCGTCCGCGCCGTGCTCTCCGCCGCGTCGTACCGATCCGGGCAGCACGACCGCTGGACGCTGTCGGCGAGCCGCCCGGCCGTCAGCCCGGGGTTGCGCCGGTCGCTGTCGATCGCCCTGGTGAAGAAGGTGTTGGCGGCGTACTCGACGTTGAGGATCTGCTCGGCCGTGCCCCAGCCCATGCTGGGCCGCTGCTGGAAGACGCCGAGGGAGTCCAGGTCGCCGCAGTTCAGGTTGTTCATGTGCGACTCGACCCACCCGGCCTCGAAGCCGGCGAGCATGACCTTGTCGTTCACCCCGAGGCGCTTGCCGACCGAGTAGACCGTCTTCGTGACGTTCAGGTCGCGACCCGGAAGTGGCATGGGGCATTCGGACTCCGCCGCCGTCCCGACCGGGTTCACCACCACGATCGCCCCCATTGCCGCAGCGGCCAGAATCGTGGCCCGGGCGTGCTTGATGAGCGTTTTCATGCGATTGTTCCCCTTGTCCGCGTCAACGCTCAGCCGAGCTGCTGCCAGTCGCTGATGGAACCGCCGGAGGTGGTCTGCGCCGCACCCGAAACACCACCGGCCGAATTCGTCACGTAAACCGCGAGCAGGCCGTTCGAGGCGAGCAGAGCCGTCGGATCACTCGCCACACCGCCGCTGCCGCCGATCGTGAACCACCCACCGAACGCGGCACCCGGCGCGCTCTGACCCGTCGCCACCACGGTCCCCGCCGTCGTCCGGGCATAGAGACCGATCGTCCCGTTGCCGAACACCACCGCCGCCGGCCTGCCGACCAGGCCGCTGCCGCCCAACATCACCCAGTCGCCGATGGCACCGCCCGGCGCGGTCTGCGCCGCACCCGAAACACCACCCGAACCATTCGTCACGTACACCGCGACCAGGCCCGACGGGGTCAGCACGGCCGTCGGATCACCCGCCACACCACCACTGCCACCGATCGTGAACCACCCACCGAACGCGGCACCCGGCGCACTCTGACCCGTCGCCATCACCCGACCATCCGCGGTCCGGACGTAAAGACCGATCGTCCCGTTGCCGAACACCACCGCCGCCGGCTTCCCGACCACGCCGCTGCCGCCCAACATCACCCAGTCGCCGATGGCACCGCCCGGCACGGTCTGCGCCGCACCCGAAACACCACCCGAACCATTCGCCACATAGACCGCGACCAGGCCCGACGGGGTCAGCACAGCCGTCGGATCACCCGCCACACCACCACTGCCACCGATCGTGAACCACCCACCGAACGCGGCACCCGGCGCACTCTGACCCGTCGCCATCACCCGACCGTCCACGGTCCGGACGTAAAGACCGATCGTCCCGTTGCCGAACAGCAGGGCAGCGGGCTTGCCCACGAACCCACCACCGGTGGTCAAGCGCTCCCACGGACCGAACGCCGCCCCCACCGAAGCCTGGCTCGTGCCCCACACGTTCCCGTCCGACCGCACCGAGTACAGCGCCAACGCGCCGTTCCCGGTCACCAGCGGGGTGGGCTGGCCGGCGCCGGCCTCGTCCTCCACGATCCGGTGGTAGCGGTAGGGCAGGTAGCCGGCGCCGCCGTTGAAGTAGGGGTACGGGATCGTCCGCCGCACGGTGTAACCGGGGCTGCCGGCCTGCTCGATGCCCAGGTACGAGGTGCGGGCGGCGTCCGCCCAGCGCTCGAAGAGCACCACGTGCCCCGCCGCGCCGGCGGTGCCCGGTCCGCCCTTCATCACGATGTCGCCGGGCTTGAGGTCGTCCTTCGCGATCTGGCTGCTGTAGTCGACCAGCGTCACCGTCGACTCGCTGCGGGACATCTTCCACGCCATCGACACGAAGCCGGAGCAGTCGGTTCTGTAGCCGCCCTCGTACGCCGCCATGTCGTACGGGACCGGGCCGCCGTTTCTGGCTGTCAACCAGGAATGGGCCCGGGTGATCACCTCGGTGCGGGTGATCGGCGCGTCGACGGCGGCGATGCTCAGGTTCACGGTCACCTCGCCCTGCGGGTTGACCGCGTCCTTCGCCGGTGACGCCGACGCGCCGGTGGCACCCAATGCGGAAACGAGCAGCACGCTCATCGCCGCACCGATACTGGCCAGGAACTTCACCTTCACGATTTCCTCCTCGGACTTGCTTGCCGAGAAGCTTCGCGAAGCGTGCTCAAAGGAACCTGAAAACGTCTTTTCAGGATGTTTGAAGGTGTTCCACCGGGGGTACGGCCTGCCGACGTGGCTCGTGCGCCTCGCGGCTGCCGTGCTCGCTGAAGATCGCCAGCGCCTCCGCCCACGCCGCGTCGGCCTCGTCGGGTTGGTCGAGCGCTTCGCGCGCCGCCGCCAGGTCGCGCAACGTCCGCGCCCGCCAGACCGGCAGGCCGAACGAGTCCCACCAGTGCAGCGAGCGCTCCAGGTAGCTCTTCGCCATCTGGGGACGGCCCGCGGCCAGTTCCAGCTCGCCGAGCGTGCGCAGCACCAGCGCCTGGCCGAAGCCGTCCTGCATCTCGACGCAGACGCTCAAGCACTCCAACAACTTCGCCCGTGCGACCGTGCCCGTGCCCTGCCGGATGCGTGCCTTGATCAGCGCCTGGGTGGCGTAGGCCCACATCAGGCGGTCGCCCAGCCCGTGCAGCAGCTCCACCGCGCCGGCGCAGCACTCGGCCGCCTCCGCCCAGCGCCCCGCGGCGCGGTGCACGATGCCGACCGAGCGCAGCGCGATCGCCTCGCCGCGGCGGTCGCCGATCTCGCGGTACACCGCCAGCGTCCGCTCGCACGCGGCAAGACCGGCTTCGAGATCGCCCTGTTCGGTCAGCACCCGGCCCAGCCCGTGCGTCGCCTGTGCCACGAGCGCGGGCTCGCGCAGCACCGACAGCGCCGCTTCCAACGACCTCCGCGCCGTCCCGAGCTCGCCCCGCTCGCGCTGCACGGTGCTCAGCGCCAGCAAGGTCGTCGCCTCACCCTGCTCGTCGCCGCCGCGCCGGTACCCGTCGAGCGCCTCGCGGTAGTAGGACTCGGCCTCGTCGAAGCGGTCCTGCTCGTAGCGCAGCCAGCCCAGCCCCGACAGCAGTCGCGCCTCGGCCGCGCGATCGCCCACCCGGCGTGCCGCCGCCAACGCCGCCGAGTGGGTGCGCCACCACTGCCCGAAGAGGTTGCGCACCGAGAAGCGCGACGCGCACAGGGCGGCGGCGAGCCTGCTGGCGACGTCGGTGAGGTCGAGTTCGCTGACCCGTTCGACCACGCTGACCAGCCCCGCCTGCTCGGCGTCGAACCACACTTCCGGATCGGCCACGACGTCCGCCGCGTCCGGGTCGAAGTAGCGCGGGTCGAGGACGATCGGCACACCGTCGAAGGTGGCGTGCGGCATGAGGCTGCCGGCCAGTTCGACCAGGCTCAGCCACGCACGGGCGGCACGCGTGCACACCGCCCTGATCTCGGCGGGCGTTTCCTCCGCCTCACCGCGTTCCCGGGCGAACGCCCTGGTCAGCTCGTGCATCCGGTAGCGCAGCGTCGCGCCGTCGTCGGTGGAGTCCAGGTCGAGCAGCTGCGAGTCGACCAAGCGCTCGACCACCTCCTCCGCCTCCTGCGGGCCGCAGTCGAGCAACGGCGCCACCAGCCAGCCGCCGAACGCGGAGACGTCCAGCAGCCCGAGCCTGCGCAGGGCGGTGCGCTCCCGGTCGGCCAGCCCGTCGTAGCTCAGGGCCAGGCTGCCGCGCACCTCGAGGTCGCCGAGCGTCAGCTCCTGCAGGACGCGCCGCTGCACGCCGAGGCGTTCGACCAGGCGGGCCAGGCGCCAGTGGGGCCGGGCGGCCAGTCGGGCGCCGGCGATGCGCAGCGCCAGCGGCAGCCTGCCGCAGAGGCGGACGATCTCCTCGGCCGACTCCGGCTCGGCGGCCACCCGGTCATCGCCCACCACGCGGTCGAGCAGTTCCAGCGCTTCGGCCTCCGGGAACACGCTCAGGTCCAGTTGCACGGCGCCGCTCAAGGCGCTCAGGCGCTCGCGGCTGGTCACCAGGACCGCGCACGTCCCGCCGCCGGGCAGCAGCGGGCGGATCTGGCGTTCGTCGCGGGCGTCGTCCAGCACGATCAGCACCCGGCGATCGGCCACGAGGGTGCGGTAGAGCTGGGCGCGCTCCTCGGGGTCGGCCGGGATCGCGGCGTCGGCCACGTTCAGCGCGCGCAGGAACCCGGCCAGCACCTCGACCGGGTCGGCGGGCACGGTCTGGACGCCGCGCAGGTTGGCGTAGAGCTGGCCGTCGCCGAAGTGCTCGCGGACCGCGTGCGCGACGTGCGCGGCCAGCGTCGACTTGCCCGCGCCGGGTTGGCCGGAGATCGCGCACAGCCGCACCGCCGACGTGCCGGTGGTCAACCGGGCGACCAGGCGGTCGTGCTCGGCCGACCGCCCGGTGAAGTCGGCGATGTCGAACGGCAACTGGCTCGGGGTCGGCGACTTGCGCGCCTCGACGGGCGGCGCGTCGGGCTCGCCGCGCAGCACGCGCTCGTGCGTGGCCCGCAGCGCCGCGCCCGGTTCCACGCCGAGCTCGTCCAGCAGGACCCGCCTGCCCTCCTGGTAGCACGCCAGCGCGTCCGCCTGCCTGCCCGCTTGGTGCAGCGCGAGCATCAGCTGGCTGCGCAGCCGTTCGCGCAGGGGGTTCTCGGCGACGGCCGCGCTCAGCTCGGGGACCAGCGACTCGCCGCGGCCGATGGCCAGGTCCGCGTCGAAGCGGTCCTCCAGCGCGCCGAGCTTCAGCTCCTCCAGCCGGGCGCGCTCACCCTCGGCCCACGTGCCCTGCGTGCCGCCCAACGGCGTGCCGCGCCAGGCGCTCAGGGCCTCGGCGAAGCAGGTCGCGGCCTCCTCCAGGTCACCCTCGGCCAGCGCTCGACGACCCTCGTCCACCTCCGCGGTGAACACGTGCAGGTCGACCTGGTCGAGGTCGACGGCCAGCCGGTACCCGCCGCCGGACCGGGACAGCACGTCGCCCAGCGCCCGGCGCAACGTGGACACGTAGGTGTAGACGGCGGAACGCGACTGGTCCGGCGGCTGGTCGCCCCACATCGCGTCGACCAGCTGCTCCAGCGACACCACCCGGCCCGCGTGCACGGCCAGCAGCGCGAGGAGCGTCTTCGGCTTCGGTCCCCCGACCGACACCGAGCTGCCCCCGACATGAGCCTCGACCGGTCCCAAAAGCCTGAACTCCACCCGGTGCCCCCCGTGATCCAACAACGGCGGTCAGGGTATCCGCGCTACCTGCGAGTTGCACCCGATCAAGCGACCGGTCAGACCAGCAGCGGCAGCATGGAGTGGCGGCGGCGGACGACCGCGCCGAAGCGGGCGTCGATGCGCAGCCACGCGTCGGTGGCGGTGATGCGGACGTCGTCGCCGCCCAGGAAACCCATGCCGGACAAGGCGAACAGGCACCGCATCGGCACCTTCACGTCCAGGCCCGAGCCGCTCACCGTGATCACGGTCTGGTCCAGCAGCGAGGCGGGCGGGGTGCCGCGCGGGCCCGCGTTCTCCCGGGCCACCTCGACGCCCTTCTCGGCCAGTTCCGACACGACGCTGCCGGGCAGCCGGTCGACCGGGAGCCAGCCCGCCACCGGCGGCAGCGCCGAGCGCCACATCATGTCGCGCGCCGGGCCGGGGTCGACGGTCTCGCTGCGCACCACGGCCAGCCCGGTGAGCAGGTCGGTGCCGGACACGGTGACGTCGCCCGGCGTGATCTGCCCGGCCACCGTGCGGGTGGCCAGGGTGTCGAACGGGGTCGCGACCCACGCGTCCACCAGGTCGCCGGACGGGCGGTTGCGCAGCCGCACGACCGCCTGGGCGTCCAGGCGGACGGCACGGGCGACGAACGCGCCGAGGTCGTCCCGCTCGGCGGGATCGGCGAGGACCAGCTCAGGCACCATTACCTCCGGCACGCCAGCCCGCGAGGAAATCGCGCTCGGCTTCGAGGAGACGGCGCGGGCGTCCGGCCGTCAGGTTGTACGGGACCATGAGGGTCTCGGCCGTCGTGACGACGGCGCTGCCCTCCTGGCGACCGCCGCGGACCGTGTAGTCCAACGTGAAGGACGCGGACTTCAATTCCCGCACGGACATCTCCACCACGATCTCGCCGCCGGTGAACACCACCGGCGCGAGGTAGTCCACCACGAGCCGGGCGACGACCATGCCGTGCGACATCTCCGGCACACCGTGCCGGGCGGCCTCGGTGAACAGCAGGTCGATGCGCGCCTCTTCCAGCAAGGTCACCGTGTTGGCGTGGTTGACGTGGCCGAAGGCGTCCATGTCCGACCAGCGCGGGCGCACGCCCGTGACGAACACACCCAAGTTGAACGCGCCTCCCGGTCTTCGATGCGTGGCAGTGACCTTATCCACGTGCTACGCCCAGGTTAAGCGCACGTCCAGGTCGAGGAATCGCCCCAGGTCGGCGACCTCGTCGGCGAGGTCGGGGCGCTCGCCGAACGGCCGCACGGTGACCAGGGCGCCGTCCCGCCGCCAGACAGCGACGACGCGGCCGTCCACGACGACGTGCGGGGTGAGGAAACCGCCGCCGGTCTGCACGAGCGGGGCGTGCTCGGGGGCGAGCGCCAGGGAGCGGTCGCGGTAGCCGAGCAGGTAGGGGTCGAAGTGGCCGAGCACCCGGACCGCGCCGGTCGGTTCGGCCGGGTCGTCGGCCACCTCGGGCAGGTCCCCGAGCCGCCGCTTGGGCAGGCCGCTCCAGGCGGCGAAGTCGTCGGGCGTGGCCGGGCCGTAGGCACGCCGGTAGCGCCGCCACAGCTCGTCCACGCCGCGGGGTTCGCAGTCGACGCGCAGGAGGCGGTAGGTGTCGTCCAGACCTCGGCACAGCACGCCCGAGTGCGCGGCGAACGCCAGCAGGTGGGCGGGCGCCTGGGACTTCGGGTCGAGGGCGATGCCGACCTCGGCGAGGCGGCGCACGAGTTCGGCGCGTTCCAGCGGCTCGGTCAGGACTTCGCGGAGCGCGGGTAGCGCGCGCTCGCACAGTTCATCGGTGAGGCCGAGTTGCTCGCGGCGACGTCGTCCGGCGGCGATGAAGGTCGAGCCGAGGAGGTTCACGACCCACAGGTCGTCCTGGTGGAGCAGGTGGAGGGTGCCGCGCATGGCCCACGTGCGCACCAGAGGGCCGTCCAGGGACCTCACGCCCCGGGCGCGTGCCGCGAGCCGTGCCGCCGGGACGTCCTGGGCTTGGAGGGCGAAGATCGAGGTGAGGAGGTCCGCGGCGGTGGAGGCGGGGTGCGAGAGGCGTTGGGCCCGCACCCGTTGAGCGAGGATCCGCGGCGCGGGCACGGTCATCTGGGGCGGGCGCCCGTCGAGCCGCGCACGACCAGTTCCGGCTGGAACACGAACTCCGCGTGCGTGCCCGAGAAGGAGCTCACCGACGTGCCGCCGATCTCCTCCAGCAACGCGTGCACGGCGGCCTGCCCCATCGCCTCGACCGGCTGGCGGATCGTGGTCAGCGGCGGGTCGGCGAACACGATCAGCGGCGAGTCGTCGAAGCCGACGACGGACACGTCGCGCGGCACGTCCAAGCCCCGGTGGCGGGCCGCGCGGATCGCGCCGAACGCCATCAGGTCGCTGCCGCACACGATCGCCGTGCAGCCGCGGTCCAGCAGGGCGTTGGCCGCGGCCTGGCCGCCCTCGACCGTGAACAGGGAGTGCTCGACCAGGTCGGAGGCCTGCGGGCGGACGAGCGTGAAGCCCTCGACCATGCGCAGCGCGGGGACGAACCGCGGCGGACCGACGGCCAGGCCGATCATCTCGTGCCCGAGTTCGACCAGGTGGGTGACGGCCAGCCGGACCGCGGCGCGGTTGTCCACCGAGACGAACGGCGCGGACACCTGGTCGGTGTAGCCGTTGATCATCACGAACGGCACGCCGCGACCGGCCAGCTTGACGTACCGGTCCTTGTCGGCGGTCGTGTCGGCGTGCAGGCCGGACACGAAGACGATCCCGGTGACGCCCCGGTCGACCAGCATCTCGGTCAGCTGGTCCTCGGTCGAGCCGCCGGGCGTCTGCGTGCACAGCACCGGCGTGTAGCCGTCGCGGGTCAGCACCTGCTCTATGACCTGCGCGAACGCCGGGAAGATCGGGTTGTTCAACTCGGGGGTGATCAACCCGATCAACCCGGCGCTGCGCTGGCGGAGCCTGGGCGGGCGCTCGTAGCCGAGCACGTCCATCGCGGCGACCACGGCCTGGCGGGTGGTGGCCGAGACCCCTGGCTTGCCGTTGACCACTCGGCTGACCGTCGCCTCGCTCACGCCTGCCTGGGTCGCGATGTCACTGAGCCGCGCTGTCACACCGGGTGACTCTACGGGCGCGAGAGCCACACGGTCGTGTCCGGCGGCACGAGGACGTCCGCGTCTTCGGTCGCGTGGCCACCCGAGGCGAGCAGCACCTCGCCGGCGGCGGGCAGACGTGCCACGTCAGGGCCGAAGTTGACCACGCAGGTGAAGGCGCCGCGGCGGAACGACAGCACGCCTTCGGGCGCGTCGAGCCACTCCACGTCCGTACCCGCGCCGAGGTCCGGGTGCTCCCGTCGCACGCGCAGCGCGCTGCGGTACAGCTCCAGCACGGAGTTCGGGTCGCCGAGCTGGCTCGCCACGCTGAGGTCGGCCCACGCGGCGGGCTGCGGCAGCCACGAGCCGCCGTCGCCGAAGCCGAACGACGGGCCGTCCGCCGTCCACGGGATCGGCACGCGGCAGCCGTCACGGCCCCGGTCGGTGTGGCCGGACCGCTCCCACACCGGGTCCTGGAGGACGTCCTCGGGCAGGTCGAGCACCTCGGGCAGGCCCAGTTCCTCGCCCTGGTAGACGTACGCGCTGCCGGGCAGGGCGAGCATGAGCATCGCGGCGGCACGGGCGCGCGCCACGCTGCCGTACCGCGTCACGTGCCGCTGCACGTCGTGGTTGGACAGCACCCACGTCGTCGGCGCGGCGACCGGCCTCATCGCGGCCAGCGAGTCGTCGATGACCTGCTTGAGGTCGGCGGCGGTCCACTCGGCGGTCAGGTAGTGGAAGTTGAACGCCTGGTGCAGCTCGTCGGGGCGCAGGTAGCGGGCGGTGCGCTCGGGGCTCGGCGTCCACGCCTCGGCCACGCCGATCCGGTTGCCCGGGTAGGAGTCGAGCACCTTGCGCCAGTCGCGGTAGATCTCGTGGACGCCGTCCTGGTCGAAGAACGGCAGCGCCTCCGTGCCCAGCAGCTTGAGGTGACCGGGCGTGCCGACGTCGGGCAGGCCGTCGGCCTTGACCATGCCGTGCGCGACGTCGATGCGGAAGCCGTCCACACCGAGGTCGAGCCAGAACCGCAGCACGTCGAGGAACTCGTCGCGCACCTCGGGCTGGTCCCAGTTCAGGTCCGGCTGCTCGGGCGCGAACAGGTGCAGGTACCACTGGCCGTCGGCGGTCCTGGTCCACGCGGGGCCGCCGAAGACCGATTCCCAGTCGTTGGGCGGCTGCTCCCCGTCGCGGCCGTCGCGGAAGTGGTAGCGCGCGCGTTCCGGGGAGCCCGGCGCCGAGGCGAGGGCCTGCCGGAACCACGCGTGCCGGTCGCTGGTGTGGTTCGGGACCAGGTCGACGATCACCCGGATGCCGAGCGCGTGCGCGTCCTCGACGAGGGCCTTGGCGTCGTCGTTGGTGCCGAACAGCGGGTCGACGGTCCGGTAGTCGGCGACGTCGTAGCCGCCGTCGGCCATCGGCGAGGAGTAGAACGGCGTGATCCAGACGGCGTCCACGCCGAGGTCGGCCAGGTAGGGCAGCCGGGAGCGGATGCCGGGGAGGTCACCGACGCCGTCGCCGTCCGAGTCGGCGAAGCTGCGCACGTAGACCTGGTAGATGACGGCATCGCGCCACCAGTCCTGCGTCATGGGGTGTCCTTCCGGATCGGTTCCGCCGGAGGGCAATGAAATACTTTGCAAGTGTTTTCAGCAAGTCTGGCAGCTGGTATGACCTAGAGCACATCCCTGCCAGCTAGGAGACATCGTGGTTTCCTCAAGTCGACGCGCCTTGGGCGCGATAGCCGTACTCCTGTTCAGCCTTTTGGCGGTTCCGCAAAGTTTTGCAACGCCGCCGTCCGCGAAGGACGTGACCGCGACCCTGTTCCAGTGGCCGTTCGCGCGGGTCGCCAGTGAGTGCACGAACGTGCTCGGGCCGAAGGGCTACGGGTTCGTGGAGGTCTCGCCGGCCACCGAGCACATCCAGGGCTCCCAGTGGTGGACCTCGTACCAGCCGGTCAGCTACCGCATCGCCGGGCGGCTGGGTGACGAGGCCGCGTTCCGGAACATGGTGAACACCTGCCACGCGGCGGGCGTGAAGGTCATCGCGGACGCGGTGATCAACCACATGAGCGCGGGCTCCGGCACGGGCACCGGCGGCTCGTCGTACACGAAGTACAACTACCCCGGCATCTACAGCGACCCGGACTTCCACTCCTGCCGGTCGCACATCAGCGACTACCGCAACCGCGAGAACGTGCAGAACTGCGAGCTCGTCGGGCTGTCGGACCTGAACACGGGCAGCGACTACGTGCGCGGGAAGATCGCGTCGTACCTGAACTCGCTGATCGCGATGGGCGTCGACGGGTTCCGGATCGACGCGGCCAAGCACATGCCTGCGGCCGACCTGGCCGCGATCAAGTCGCGGCTGAGCAACCCGGGCGTCTTCTGGGTGCACGAGGTGATCTACGGCGCCGGCGAGGCCGTGCAGCCCGGCGAGTACACCGGGTCGGGCGACGTGGACGAGTTCCGGTACGCCTACGACCTCAAGCGGATCTTCAACAACGAGAACCTGGCGTACCTGAGCACGTTCGGGCAGTCGTGGGGCTACCTGGCGAGCGGTCAGGCGCGGTCGTTCGTGGACAACTGGGACACCGAGCGCAACGGGTCGACGTTGACCTACAAGGACGGGTCCACCTACACGCTGGCGAACGTGTTCATGCTGGCGTGGCCCTACGGTTCGCCGAACGTGTACTCGGGCTACGAGTTCGCCAACCACGACGCCGGGCCGCCGTCCGGGTCGGAGTGCTACACGTCCGGGTGGAAGTGCCAGCACCGGTGGACGCAGATCGCGTCGATGGTGCAGTTCCGCAACACCGTGGCCGGGACGTCGGTCGTGAACTGGTGGGACAACGGCGGCGACGCCATCGCGTTCGGGCGGGGCAACAAGGGCTTCGTCGCGATCAACCGGGAGTCGTCGGCGATGACGCGGACGTTCCAGACCTCGCTGCCCGCCGGGTCGTACTGCAACGTGCAGCAGGAGGGGTGCGTCGCGGTCGCGGTGGGGTCGAACGGCCAGTTCACCGCGACGTTGGGCGCGGGTGAGGCGCTGGCCCTGCACGTCGGCGCGACCGGCGTGGGCAACCCGCCGGCCGGGACGACGTCGTTCGCGGTGAACGCCACGACGTCGTTGGGGCAGAACATCTTCGTGGTCGGCGACCACCCGTCGCTGGGCGCGTGGAACCCGGCCGCGGCGGTGGCGCTGTCGTCGGCGACCTACCCGACGTGGCGGGGGTCGGTGTCGCTGCCGGCGGGGACGTCGTTCCAGTACAAGTACGTCCGGAAGGACGGCGGTGGCGCGGTGACGTGGGAGAGCGGGGCGAACCGGACCGCCACGTCGCCGGTGACGTTGTCGGACACCTGGCGGAACTAGCGCCGCGACCCTGGCCGGGGGCGTGCTTCGCGGGCGTCCCCCGCCAGGGTTCAGGCGACGCGCGTGGTGGTGATCAGGCCGTCTTCCAGGGCGCGTTGGTAGAGCTCGACGGTGGTGCCCGCGGCGCGGCCTGCGGCCCGGTACTTGCCGCGGATGCGCTCCAGGTAGGTCTTCACCGTGCCCTCCGAGACGCCCAGCGACCGCGCGACCGCGCGACGGGTGCGGCCCTTCGCGATCCCCAGCAGCACCTCGACCTCGCGGTGGGACAGCAGCGGCCGCCGGACCGGTCGGGCCAGCAGGGCGTCCTGGGCCAGGTGACGGGTGAGGTAGTGCTCGCCGACGGCCACCGCCACCACCGCCTCCAGCAGGTCCGACAGCGGAGCGCGCTTGGAGACGTAGCCCCTCGCGCCCGCGTCCAGGGCGGCGCGGACGGACGTCGGCGACTCGTCGGCGCTGTGCACGATCACCCGGACGCCGAGACCGCACAGGGCGCCGACCTCGGTGGTGCGGTGCAGCAGCACCACCGGCGGCGGAGGGGTCGGCAGGTCGACGACCGACCGCACGGCCGCGACAACCCTGATCCGCCGGGTGGGCTGGTGCTCCAGCCAGAGCGCCGCCCCGTCGCGGTACATGGAGTGGTCGTCGACCAGCCCCAACTCGATCGGCCCGGAGCCGTCCGGCATGCTCTCCTCCACCACCGTCGCTGTCACCCCTGTTCGACGCACGAGAACGCCCGTGGTTGTGCCCGTCGAACGGCGGACACGCCGCGCGGGCCGAACCGGCGACTGTGCGCGACCGGCGTTCGCACGCACCCTCGGTCCCACCTACGGACCAAGGGGAGAACATGCGAAGACTCGGGAACGCTTTAGCGGTCGCACTCGTCGCGGCGACGGTCGCCCTCGCCGAAGGCACCGCGAGCGCCGACACCGGACCGGTGCGCGGCGCCGGCTACGTGTGGGCGGACAACCCGGCCGCGGCGGCGTACACGCCGGCGCCGGGCTACCAGATGAACACCACGGGCATCACGACGCGGAACACGATCACCAGGATCAGCGCGGGCCGGTACTCGGTGCGGTTCACCGGGTTGGGCGTCCTCGGCGGGGTCGCGCACGCCACCGCGTACGGCGCCGGCACGCACACGTGCAAGGTCGAGGGCTGGTCGCCCTCCGGCGACGACCAGAACGTCGTGGTCCGCTGCTTCACGCTCGCCGGCGTGCCGGTCGACTCCCGGTTCACCGCGAGCTTCACCAGCAACAAGTACTGGCACGGCTGGGAGTACGGCCGCACCTACCCGGGCGCCTACCTCTACCACGGCGACCCGACCAGCCCGAACACCACGCCGTCGACGCTGTACCAGTACAACTCCGCGGGCGGCGTCAACACGGTCTCCCGCGTCGGCGTCGGCACCTACTCGGCGTTCCTGCCCGGCATCGGCCACGCCGTGACGGGCGGGCACGCCCTGGTGACCGCGTACGGCTCGGCGGCCGAGCGGTGCAAGGTGGTCAACTTCGGCTGGACGTCGCCGTCCACCACGATCAAGGTCAACGTCCGGTGCTTCACGGCCGCGGGCGCGCCGGCGGACTCCCGGTTCGTGCTGACCTTCACCGACCGCACCAACACGCTCGGCCTGGACGGCTGCTGCAACCCGAACGGCCACCAGTCCGGGTACGCGCTCGCCAACGACCCCACCGCGGCTTCCTACTCACCGAGCGCGTCCTACCAGCACGAGGTGCCGTCGGGCGGCGCGACCGCGGCCCGTTCGGCGACGGGCAACTACACGATGCGGTTCACCCACGCCGACCTGACGACGGGCACCGTGCACGTGGCCGCCACCGGCTGGACCGCGGAGTTCTGCAAGATCGCCTACTGGAACCCGACCAGCGGCATCAACGTCCGCTGCTACGACACCGCGGGCGCACCCGCGGACGCGCCGTACGACCTCGACTACACCGGCCCCTGGCTCCTGGGCTGAGACCGCCGGTCGGGCGCCTTTGGGGGCGCCCGAC
>NZ_JBEOVG010000098.1:0-34215 GCF_040295345.1 Actinosynnema sp. NPDC002837 | reverse complement strand
CCGGGCTCCACCCACCTCGACGCGCTGTAAACCGGCCCCCACAACCCAAACAACAAAAACACCGGGTCACCGCCCGGGGGCCGGGTCCCGGCACGACGCCGTGACCGGCCCCCGTCCGTGTTCGACTGCCGCCGCACCACGGGCGGCAGGCCGTTCGGCCCTGGAGGGGTTGTGAACCGCGTTACCGTCCCCGGCGAGCCGATCGGCCGCCTGTCCGAGTCGTGGCGCCACTGCGTCGGCACCGGCCGGCTCAACCTCGCGCTGCGCGCCGACTACCAGGAGTCCCTGGCCCGGGTGCAGCGCGACATCGGTTTCCGCTACATCCGCGGCCACGGGCTGCTGTCCGACGACATGGGCGTGCACCGCCGGTCCGGCGACGGGGTGACCCGGTACTCGTTCACCTACGTCGACCAGGTCTTCGACCGGTTCCTGGAGCTGGGCATCCGGCCGTTCGTCGAACTGGGGTTCATGCCGACCGCGCTCGCCTCGGGCGAGGACACGGTGTTCTGGTGGAAGGGCAACATCACCCCGCCGAACGACTGGGACGAGTGGGCCGCGCTGGTCCGCGCCGTCGTCCGCCACCTGATCGACCGCTACGGCCTGGCCGAGGTGCGCACCTGGCCGATCGAGGTGTGGAACGAGCCGAACCTGGTCAACTTCTGGAAGGACGCCGACCAGGCCGCGTACTTCCGCCTCTACGAGCTCACCGCCCGGACCGTCAAGGACGTCGACGCCGGGCTCCAGGTGGGCGGCCCGGCGATCTCGCCCGGCTCGGACGAGTGGTGGGAGCCGTTCGCCGAGTTCGTCACCCGCCGCGACGTGCCGATCGACTTCGTCAGCAGGCACGCCTACACCTCCGGCCCGGCGCAGCACGTGCCCTTCGGCACCTACCAGACGCTGACCTCCCCGGAACTGCTGCTGGACCAGTTCGACGCGCCGCGCAAGCACCTGGCGGGCACCGCGCTGGCCGGGCTGCCGGTGCACATCACCGAGTTCAACAGCTCCTACCGGCCGGACAACCCGATCCACGACACGGCCTACCACGCCGCTTACCTGGCCCCGGTGCTCGCCGGAGGCACGGACCTGGTGGACTCCTACTCCTACTGGACGTTCTGCGACGTCTTCGAGGAGGAGAACGTGCCGACCTCGTTGTTCCACGGCGGTTTCGGCCTGCTCACGCACCGGCAGGTGCCGAAGCCGACCTACCACCTCTACACGTTCATGGCCCGGATGGGCTCACACGTGCTGGCGCGCGGCGCGGACCACCTGGTGTGCGCGACCGACGACGGCCGGGTCACCGTGCTGGCCTGGCAACCGGTCGGCGGCACCGACGGTCCGGACGCGCCCGCGCGGCACGAGGTGCGGCTGTCGGTCCCGATGACGGGTCCGCGCGCGTTCGTCCGCCGGGAACGGGTCAACGAGCACGACGGCAACGCGTTCGGCGCGTGGCGCGAGCTGGGACGTCCGCGCTCACCCGACCTCCGCACGCTCGACGTGCTGCGCGACTGCGCGCGGCCCGCCCTGGAGCACCGGTCGGCCGCGGTCGTGGACGGGCGGGTCGAGCTCGACCTGGCGCTGGCCCGGCACGAGGTCACGTTCGTCGAGCTCACGCCCGTGCGCGCCGAGGAGCACGAAGGGCTGGACGACCGGCGGCTGCTCGGCGCCTCCGACAACCGGCTCGTGGCGCCGCACGAGGGGCCGTGACCGTGGCGGCCGAACGACGGGGTGATCCCGCCGCCGAGATCGGTGCGGGCATCCTGTCGCGCATCGCGTCCGTCGTGTACTGGTTCGTCGTCATCGAGGCCATGCTGGTGCTGACGACGGCGCCCGGTTTCCTCGCGCTGCTGTTCCTGGACCGCAGCGCGGGGAACGCGCCCCTGATCGGGCTGTGCTTCGCGCCCGTGGGCCCGGCGCTGTCGGCCGCCGTCTACGCCTGGCGGGTGTTCCTCGCCGACCGCGACCTCTCCCCCGCCCGGCACTTCCGCCGCGGCTACCGGCTCAACTGGCTCGACGTGCTGCGCTGGTGGCTGCCCGCGCTGGCGGTGCTCACCGTGATCGGCTTCAGCCTGGCGAACCTGGAGCTGGCCGGCGTGCCGCCCGGGTACGGCCTGGTGCTGATCGTGGTCGCGGTGGCGGTGCTGGTCTGGTCGTCCCAGGCGCTGGTGCTGTCGTCCACGCTGTCGCTGCGCACCCGTGACACCGCGCGGCTGGCGTCCTACTACCTGGCCGCACGGCCGGCGAGCGCGCTCGGCGCGTTGTCTCTGCTCGTCGCGGCCGGTGGGCTCGTCGTGCTCACCTCCGACTGGGTGCTCGCGCTGCTCGCGTCCCCGTTCACCCTGCTCCTGCTGCGCAACGCCGAACCGGTGCTGCGCGACGCCACCGAGAGGTTCACCGCGTGACCCCGCAGATCGTGCCCCGGAGGATCGGTTACGGCGGCGACTACAACCCCGAGCAGTGGCCCCGTGAGGTCTGGGACGACGACTACGCCGCGTTCAAGCTCGCCGGCATCAACACCGTCACCGTGGGCGTGTTCGCGTGGTCCCACCTCGAGCCCACCGAGTTCGGCTACGACTTCTCGACGTTGGACGCGATCGTGGAGCGCGCGACCGCCGAGGGCATGCGGATCGTGCTGGCCACCCCCAGCGGCGCGATGCCGCCGTGGCTGGCGCGGAAGTACCCGGACGCGTGCCGGGTCGACTTCGAGGGGCGGCAGCACGTGTACGGGCAGCGGCACAACGCCTGCCCGTCGTCCTCCGACTTCCGCCGCGCGGCCGTGGCGCTGGCCAAGCGCCTGGCCAAGCGGTACGGGGACAACCCGGCGGTCGTGGCCTGGCACGTCGGCAACGAGTACGGCGGTGCCTGCTGGTGCGGCAACTGCGGCGATGCGTTCCGCCGGTGGCTGCGCCGGCGCTACGGCAGCCTCGACCGGCTCAACGCCGCGTGGAACACCGCGTTCTGGTCGCACACGTTCACCAAGTGGGCGCAGATCGAGCCGCCGAACGCGCTGTCGGAGCACTGGCGCGGGCCCGACCACACCGCGTTCCAGGGCATCACGCTCGACTACAAGCGGTTCATGTCCGACGCGCTGCTGGACGGGTTCCTGGCGGAGAAGGCCGCGATCCGCAAGTACTCTCCGGACACGCCCGTGACGACGAACATGATGGGCCTGTACCAGCCGATCGACTACCACCGGTGGGCGCCGCACCTGGACTTCGCGTCGTGGGACAACTACCCGCCGGAGGACCGGTCGCCCGCCCGCACGGCCGCGCGGATGGCGTTGGCGCACCGGTTGATGCGCGGGCTGCGCGACGGCGACCCGTTCTGGGTCATGGAGCAGACCCCGTCGGTGACCGCCTCGCGGGACGTGAACCCGGTCAAGCGCCCCGGCGTGCTGCGGCTGTGGTCGTGGCAGTCGGTCGCCAACGGCGCGGACGCGGTGCTGTACTTCCAGCTGCGGCAGTCGCGGGGCGCGTGCGAGAAGTACCACGGCGCGGTGCTCGACCACGCGGGCCGCACGGACACGCGGGTGTTCCGCGAGGTCTCCGAACTGGGCGACGAGTTCGCCCGCGTCGGTGACGCGCTGCTGGGCGGCCGCACGCCGGCGCGCGCCGCGCTGCTCGTCGACTGGGACAGCTGGTGGGCGGTCGAGATGTCCGACGGCCCCAACCGCAACGTGCGCTACCTGGACGTGCTGACCGCCTACCACCGGGCGTTGTGGCAGGCGAACGTCCCGCTCGACGTGGTGCCGGTGACGGCCGACCTCTCCGGTTACGACGTGGTCGTCGCGCCGTTGCTGCACATGGTGAAGGGCGATCTCGCGGAGCGGGTGGCGGAGCTGGTCGAGCGCGGCGGCACGTTCGTGACGACGGCGCTGTCGGGTCGGGTGGACGAGGACGACAACGCGTTCCTGACCGACGTGCCGGGGCCGTTCGCGTCGCTGCTCGGGTTGCGGGTCGAGGAGACCGACGCCCAGCAGCCCGACGTGGTGAACCCGGTGACGCTGTTCGGCGCCGAGTACGAGGCCCGGCACGTGTTCGAGGTGGTCGTGCCGGACGACGCGGAGGTGCTCGGCGCCTACGGGGCGGACTTCTACGCGGGCACGCCCGCCGTGACCCGCGCGGCACGGGGGCGCGGCCACGCCTGGTACGTGGCGACGTTGCTGGACGACGCCGGTGTGGCCGCCGTCGTGCGCACGGCGTTGGCCGAGCACGGGTTGATCGGGCCGCTCGGCGACGTGCCGGACGTCGAGGTCACCGAGCGCGTCGTGCCGGACGGCACGCGGTACCTGTTCGTGCTGAACCACGGCGCGGCCCGGACCGTGCCCGCGCCGGTGGCCGGCACGGACCTGTTGAGCGGGCGTGAGCTGCGGGTCGGGGACGAGCTGGAACTCGCGCCGACCGCGGTCCTGGTGCTCCGCTGCGCGTAGCGGGCCGACGACGGCCGTCGGGTCCGCGGACCCGGCGGCCGCTCCGCGTTCAGTGGATCGTGCGGCCGTGCGCGTCCGGCACGCCCGACTTGCGCCAGAAGTAGGTGTTCACCTGGTCGCGCCACTCCTTCGCGCACCGCAGCTGCTCCGCCAGCAGCGCGGTGACGCGGCCGAAGACGTCGTCGGGGACGCGTCCCTCCAGCGAGGCCCACGTCGCGGCCATCCGCCGCACTTCCTCGTGACCGGCGAAGTGCGTGTCGTAGATGTGCTGGATCACGGTCGCGCCCGAGTGCAGGACGTGGTCGTAGGGCACGTGGTGGAAGAACAGCAGCAGCTCGTCCGGGCAGGTCGCGACCGACTCGTACCGGTGGCGCCACGGCGGCGGGAACTGGCCGGCGAAGCCCGTGCCCGTGGCGCACGTGCGGTCCACGCCGACGCCGTCCCGGTCGGCGAAGTGGTAGGTGCCCCAGGAGGAGTACTCGTAGCCGTCCACGCTGGGCCCGTAGTGCAGGCCGGGCTGCACCATGAAGCCGACGCCCAACGGCGCCGTGTACCGCTCGTAGGTCAGCCACGAGCCGTCCATCACCTCGTGCAACGCCTCCCGCACGGTCGGGTCGCCGGGGAAGGTGAGGCCGATCCACTCGTCCAGCACCGCCTCCGGCGCGAGCCGCTCGTCCCACGCGAGCCGGCCGAAGCCGAACAGGTTGGCCTGCGCCAACGGGTGGCCGGTCCAGAACGGGTCCTCGCCGACGTTCGACACCGCGACCACGCCACCGGCCGGCGCGGCGGCGCGGCCCGCGGCGACGTCCGCGACCGTCGGCTCGCCCTCGCCCCACGGCCCGAAGCCCAGCATCTCGCGCCACTGCGGCACGAGGTGGCAGACGTGCTTCTGGTGCCCGGTGTACTCCTGGGTCACCTGGAACTCGACCGCGAGCCGCGTGCGCGGCATGGCCGCGATCACCGGCGACAGCGGTTCGCGCACCTGGAAGTCCATCGGACCGGCCTTCACCTGCACCACGACGTTCTCGTCGAACGCGCCGTCCAGCGGGGCGAAGTTGTCGTAGGCGGCCCGGGCGCGGTCGGTCGTCCGGTCGCGCCAGTCCTGGCGGTGGTCGTAGACGAACGCGCGCCAGAACACCGTGCCGCCGAACGGCGCGAGGGCGCGGGCCAGCGCGTTCGCGCCGTCGGCGTGGTCGCGGCCGTAGGCGAACGGGCCGGGCTGGCCCTCGGAGTCGGCCTTGACCACATACCCGCCGAAGTCGGGGATCGCCGCGTACACCTCGGCGGTCGTGCGGGCCCACCAGTCGCGCACGGCCGGGTCGAGCGGGTCGGCGGTCGGCAGGCCGCCGAGGGTGATCGGCGCGGCGAAGCTCACCGACAGGTGCACCTTGATCCCGTGCGGGCGGAACACGTCCGCCAGCCGCACCACGTCCGGCAGCAGGTCGGTGAGCAGGCGGGCCTCGGTGCGGCCCACGTTGACGTTGTTGAGGCCGACCCGGTTGACGCCGATCGAGCCGAGCAGCCGGGCGTAGGCGCGGACCCGCGAGAGGTCGGCGCGGACCGCGCCGTCGGCGTAGAAGATCGAGCCGCCCGAGTACCCGCGCTCGACCTGGCCCATCACCGGGTGCACGGCGACGTTGTCCCAGTGGTCGAGCATGCGGATCGGCTGGCGCGGCGCGTGCCGCCCCGGCCGCGCCTCGCCCGTGAACGCCGCCTCGCCCTGCCGCACCACGTGGTGCAAGCCGTAGAGCAGGCCGACGCCGTCGATCGCGCGGACCACCGTGGTCGTGCCGGCGCGGCCCACCACGAACGCCTCGGGATCGGTCTCGCCGTCATCCGGCTCGCACACCAGCTCCAGGTCCGCCGGACCGTCGTCGACCAGCGCGCCGCCGTGCCCGGCCGCCGCCGCCTCGACCTCGGCGCGGACCGTGGCGACGACCGGGCCGTCCCCGACGACGCGGACCCGCCGTGAGCCGATCGACCGGAACGCGGAGGCCGGTAGCCACGCGGGGTGCACGCCGATCATGTGGGGAGTCCTCCAGGTCCGGGACGGGCGACAACGCCAAACTATGTCGCCTTCGATTCCCGGGCAAGGAAAACCGGCCGTCCACTGTCGACTTTCACGTGGGTGAACCGCTGCGAAACATTTGCGCGACAACGGTTCCCGCTCCGCCGTCTCAACCGGACACTGCGTCCTGTCCGCGCGACTCGAACAGCTCCAGCTGCACGGCGTCCGCGAGCGCCCGGTAGCCGGCCGGCGCCAGGTGCAGGTGGTCGCCCTCGTCGTAGGCCGCGAGCAGGCGTCGGTGGTCGTGCGGGTCGCGCGCCGCCGCGTCGAAGTCGAGCACCGCGTCGAACGCGCCCCTGGTGCGGATCCACTCGTTGACCGCCTGACGTGCCGCCTCGCGGTGGCCGTCCGGGTCGTCGTACGCCCCGTTGCCGCCCAGCGGGGCCAGCGTCGCCCCGTACACCGCGATGCCGTGCGCGTGGGCGCGGGCCACGATCTGCTCGTAGGCCGCGCAGAGGTCGTCCGCGACCTGCTTCTGCGCGACGGCGGTGGCGTCGGCCGTGCAGATGTCGTTGACGCCCTCGAACACCACCAGCCACGCCACACCGGTCTGCGCCAGCACGTCGAGGTCCAGGCGGGCCAGCCCGCTCGGGCCGATCCCCTCGCTGAGCACCCGGTTCCCGCCGATGCCCTGGTTGAGCACGGCGACGTCCGCGGTCGCGGGCCGTGACCGGAGCCGGGCCGACAGGCGGTCGGGCCAGCGGTCGTTGCCGTTGGTGGTGGAGCCGCGGCCGTCGGTGAGGGAGTCGCCCAGCGTGACCACGGCCGAGGCGGCGCGCTCGGACCAGACCTCGATGCCGCTGAGGAAGTACCAGTGGTCCGTGGTCGTCGCGCCCGGCAGGTCGTCGGCCCCGACGTGGTCGCCCGACAGGAGGTGGGAGGTCGTGCGGGAGCCGGGGTGCGAGGTGATGGCCTCGGACGCCTGCCCGTCGGCCAGGTACACCGTCACGGTCAGGTTCGCCTCGTGCTCGACCGGGAAGTCCAGCGGGTCCGACACGACCTGCGCGCCGACCGGCACGACCACCCCCGACCGCCCGTGGAACGTGACCGGGCGGACCGAGCCCGGCTCGACCGCGCCGACGCCCGCCCGGCCGTCGACGGGCCGAGCCACGGTCACCGCGGTGATCGGCAGCACCGCGCCGCCGAAGGCGTTCGAGAACCGCAGCCGCAGCCGGTCGCCGCCGACCGTGACGCGCGCGGTCTGCCGCAGCGTGGCGTCGGCCAGCACCAGACCCGACCGGGTGAACGGCGCGGGCGGCATGTTGTCGGGCGCGGTCGGCTGGGGTGCGGACACCCACGTGTGGACCCAACGACCGGCCGGGCGGGGGTCCTCGGGTGACGCGGTGCGACTCATGCGCCCGATTCTGGTGCAGCGGGCGGGCTCCGGTCAGCCGAGGGTCTCAACTGGAACCCGCGCGGACGTGCCGAAGGCAACCGGCGCGCGGGCGTAGCGAAACCCACGGTCGCCGACGATCTCCCGGGAGGTAGCTCCGCACGATGCCCGAAGGAGGGCGCATGCCCCGCTTATCCCGGTTGTGGGTGGCGATCGCCGCCGCGACCCTGGTCCTGTCCGGCACGGCTCACGCCCAGGACGACCGCAGGGTGGTCATCGGCACCCCGACCACCCGCTCCGCCGCCGAGGTCGGTGTCCCGATCCTGGTCACCGGCCTCTCGATCGCCCCGACGACGGTCGCGATCACCGCCACCGAACTGACGTTCGACGGCGGGGCCACCTGGGTGACCGCCGAGGTCCTGCGCGATCACGACCCCTCCCGGGTCGACTGGCGGTACGTCCACACGCCCGACCAGGTCGGTGACGTCGAGGTCGCCGGTCGGGTCGTCACCGCCGCCGGCGCCGGCCCGATCGGCGCGCCCGTCGTCATCCACGTGGGCGGCGTGGCCGTCACCCAGCCGGTGAACTGCGAGACCCGGTGCGAGCTCGGCACCTACTACAAGGACGCGGTCGACGACCCCGACCGCGAGCCGGTCGAGGTGGGCATGCGGTTCCGGGTCGACCGACCGGGGCAGCTGCTGGGCGCGTCCCTCGGTCGCGGCGCGTACCGCGGGCCGATCGCCCTGCGGCTGTGGTCGGACGCCGGCGTGCTGCTCGCCGAGCAGCCCTGGGACCACCCCGGGCTGATGGCCCAGATCGACTTCCCGACGCCGGTCCCGGTCGAGCCGGGGCGGGACTACGTGATCTCGTACTACACGCCGGAAGGCGGCTACGCGACCTCGGAGGACTTCTTCATCGGCACGCTGGTGCGGGCGCCGTTCATCGCGCCGCCGGGCGCGGGCGTCTACCACTACGGCGTGGGCGGCGGGTTCCCGACCGACACCTGGCACGACAGCACCTACTGGGTGCTGCCGGAGTTCCGCGGCTGACCGGTTGCGCCGACCAGTCGACCCGCGTGTGGACGGGGCGCCGGGCGGGAACCGTCCCGGTGACGTCCGGTCCAGGGAGGCGACATGCGCGGGTTCCCGCTCACCGCGGTGCTGGTCGTGCCCGTGCTCGTCGCCGCCGGGTGCGGCGGTCTGGGTTCCGACCGCTCCGACGCGCTGGTCACCATGGGGTTCGGCCTCCCGGACGAGCACGCGACCGCGCGCGTGGCGGTGTTCCGGGAGGCCAACCCCGGCGTCGACCTGCGGATCAGCGAGGGCGCGTTCGACGAGCAGCAGTTCCTGTCCGCCGTCGCCGCGGGCGACCCGCCCGACCTGGTCTACGCCGAGCGGCGCAAGCTCGGCGGCTACGCGGCGCGCGGCGCGGTGCAGAGCCTGGACGCGTGCGTGCGGGAGCACGGCGTCGACCTGGGCGTGTTCCGGGAGGCGGCCCTGCGCCAGGTCACCTACGAGGGTGAGGTGTACGGGCTGCCGGAGTTCTCCAGCGTCCGGCTGATGATCGTGAACAACCCGGTGGTGCGGGCCGCCGGCCTGGACCCGGCGGCGTTGTCCACGTCCGACTGGGCCGGGATGGGCGAGGTGGCCGACCGGCTGGCGCGGGTCGGCGACGGGCGGGTGGAGCGCATCGGCTTCGACCCGAAGGTGCCCGAGTTCCTGCCGCTGTGGGCCAAGGCGAACGGGGCCGAGCTGATCGGGCCCGACGCCCGGCTGGACGACCCGCGCGTGGTCGAGGCGGTCCGCCACACCACCGACCTGGTGGCCAGGCAGGGCGGCTGGGCGTCGTTCAAGGCGTTCCGCGACACGTTCGACCAGTTCGGCGCGGACAACCAGTACGTGACCGGCCGGCTCGCCGCGATGCCGATGGACTCCTGGTACATCAACACGCTCGCGACCAACTCCCCCGACGCCGACGTGACGATCACGCCGTTCACGGATCGCGACGGGCAGGTGCTCACCGAGTCCGGCGGGCAGGCGTGGGCCATCCCGAAGGGCGCGAGACACCCCGAGCTGGCGTGCCGGTTCCTGGTCACGATGACCGACGCGCGGACCTGGGTCACCGCCGCGATCGCGCGCCGGGACGCGCTGGCCGGGGCCGGGCGGCCCTACGGCGGCACGTTCACCGGCAACCGGGTCGCCGACGAGCGGATCTTCCGCGAGGTGTTCGCCCCGGCGGGCAACCCGATCCTGGAGCAGGGCGTGCCGGTGGTGCTGTCGTTGCAGGACAAGGCGTTCGCGCTGCCGCCGAGCCCGGCCGCGAGCGAGCTCGTGCGCGCCTGGGAGGGCGCGGTGAACCGGGTGCTGGTCGGGCAGCAGGAGCCCGAGGAGGCGATGGCCCAGGCGCAGCGCGAAGCGGAACGGGCGCTCAAGCGGGTGGGCGGGAGGTAGGGCCGTGACGGTGAGCGGACGGGAGTCGCGGGCGGGGTTGCTGTTCCTGCTGCCGTGGGTGATCGGGTTCCTGGCGTTCACCGCCGGGCCCATGCTGTTCAGCCTCTGGCTGTCGCTGACGCACTACGACATGCTCAAGCCGCCCGCGTTCGTGGGCCTGGAGAACTACCGCGAGGCGTTGGCCGACGAACGCGTCGGCACGGCGTTGTGGAACACGGTGTTCTTCACCGCCCTGCACGTGCCGTCGCAGATCGTGCTGGCGCTGGGCCTGGCGAGCCTGCTGCGCCGGGCCGGGCGCGGTAGCGGCTTCTTCCGCACGGTGCTGTACCTGCCGGTGATGACACCGCCGGTGGCGTTGGCGGCGATGTTCCTGTTGCTGCTCAACGGGCAGCACGGCGCGGTGAACCGGTTCCTGGGCTGGTTCGGGTTCCAGGGCCCGAACTGGACCACCGACCCGGTCTGGATCAAGCCCGGGCTGGTGGTGATGGGCCTCTGGACGGTCGGCAGCACGGCGGTGCTGTACCTCGCGGCGCTGACCCGCGTGCCGGTGGAGCGGTACGAGGCGGCTCGACTGGACGGCGCGAGCCCGTGGCGGCAGTTCTGGCACGTGACGCTGCCGGGCATCAGCGGGACGGTGTACTTCACCGTGGTGGTCAACACGATCGCGTCGTTGCAGGTGTTCACCGAGGCGTACGCGATGTTCTTCGGCGCGCGGGCCAAGCAGTCCGCCGAGGGCGACGCGGCGCTGTTCTACGTGATCCACCTGTTCCAGGAGGCGTTCGGGTCGCTGCGGATGGGGTACGCGTCGGCGTTGGCGTGGGGCCTGTTCGCGGTGATCGCCGTCATCACGGCCGTGCAGGTGCGGTTGTCGCGCCGGTACGTGCACTACGAGGGTGAGCGGTCGTGAAGCGCGTCGGGGTGTGGGCTGCGCTGCTCGTCGTCACGGTGGCGTTCGGCTACCCGTTCTGGTGGCTCGTCAGCGCCTCGTTGAAGGACCGGGCGCACGTGTTCGACAACGCGCTGCTGCCCCGGCCGTTCTCGCCGGGCAACTACGGCGAGGTGTGGCAGGCCGTGCCGCTGCTGACGTGGATCGGCAACAGCGTCGCGGTGGGGCTGGCGGCAGCGGCGGCGGCCACCGCGACGAGCGCGCTGGTGGCGTTCGGGTTCGCGATGTTCCGCTTCCCCGGCCGTGACCTGCTCTTCGGCGTGGTGCTCGCGACCATGATGCTGCCCGCCGCGGTGACCATGGTGCCGGTGTACCTGGAGTGGCACGCGCTGGGCCTGGCCACCACGCAGATCCCGCTGTGGGCGCAGAACCTGTTCGGCTCGGCGTTCTACATCTTCCTGCTCCGCCAGTTCTTCCTCGGCCTGCCGCGCGAGGTGTTCGACGCGGCGAAGGTCGACGGCGCGAGCGCGTGGCGGCTGTTCACCTCGATGGCGCTGCCGCTGGCGAGGCCCGGGCTGGTCGTGGTGTTCGTGTTCGAGCTGAAGGCGGCGTGGACCGACCTGGTCAAGCCGTTGATCTACCTGCGCGAACCGCAGCTCTACACGTTGCCGCGCGGGTTGAAGGCGGTGCTCGACCGGTTCGGCGAGGGCGGCGAGGAGCAGTGGGAGCTGGTGCTGGCCGCCAGCGTCGTCGCGACCGTGCCGATGGTCCTGCTGTTCCTGGTGGCGCAGCGGCACTTCGTGCGCGGCACCGTCACTCAGCACGTCGAGTGACGAGCGGGTTCAGCGCCAGGCCGAGCACGTTCGCCGCGGTGGCGCTGGACAGGGCGATGCCCCAGCCGACCGGGCCGAGCGGCGTGCAGCCGAAGAACTGGCTGACCCCGGGTGTCTGGATCACCGCGCCGAGCGCGGCGGCCGAGCCGAGGCTCGCGGCCAGCACCGACCGGTCCAGCCCGCCGGTCACCAGGGTCTGGCCGAGCTGGGTGCCGACCAGGGCCGCCAGCGCCACCGTGCTCGCCCGGCGGGAGCGGCCGGTGAGGCGCGCGGCCGTCCACGCCGCCGTGGCGCCGAGCGTGGTGGTGATCGCGCGGGCGGTGATGTCCCGGTTCAACGCGTGGCCCAGCGAGGACGTCGGTCCCTCGCGCAGCAGGTCGGGCACGGACTCGCGGGCGGGCCTGCTCAACGCGATGGCCAGCGCGGGCGCGAGGTCGGTCAGCAGGTTCACCAGCAGCAGCTGCCGCGCCGTCAACGGCGACCGGCCCGTCAGCGCCGAGCCCAGCACGCTGAACGCGATCTCGCCGAGGTTGCCGCCGAGCAGGATCGCCAGCGCCTCGCGCACCGAGGCCCACATCGCGCGGCCCTCCACCAGGGCGGCGATGATCGTCTCCAGCCGGTCGTCGGTGACCACCAGGTCGGCGGCGGCACGGGCGGCCGGCGTGCCGCGCCTGCCCAACGCGATGCCGACGTCGGAGAGCCGGATCGCGGGCGCGTCGTTCGCGCCGTCGCCGGTCATCGCGACCACCCGGCCGAGCCGCTGGTAGGCCTCGATGATCCGCACCTTCTGCGCCGGCGTGCAGCGGGCGATCACGTCGACGGTCGGCAGCAGGGCGTCCAGCTCGTCGTCGGCCAGCTCGTCGAGCCGCGCTCCGGTCACCACGCTCATGTCGTCGTCGCCGCTGACCTCGCTGGCGATCGCCTCGCCGGTGGCCGGGTGGTCGCCGGTGATCATCACGATCCGCACGCCGGCCTCGCGCAGCTTCGCGGCGGCCGGCGGCGCGCCGTGGCGCACCGGGTCGGACAGCGCGACGAACCCCAGCAGGGTCAGGCCCTGGACGTCGTCGTCGGTCACCGTGTCGTGGTCGACGCCGGTGCGCTCGGCGACGGCCAGCACCCGGTGGCCGCGGCCGGCGAGCCGTTCCACCCGCTCACCCAGGCGGCGCAGCTCGCCCGGGTCGGCGTCGCAGCGCGGCAGCACCGTTTCCGGCGCGCCCTTCACGCTCAGCACCAGCCGTTTCCCGACCTGGCCCACGGTCGCGTGGTAGCCGCGGGACGGCTCGAACGGCAGCGCCTCGACCAGCTTCCAGCCGCGGGCGCCGGTCGTGGGGCCGACGCGGGCCTGCCGCGCGCCGGTCAGCACCGCCCGGTCGGTCTGGTGCGCGAGGTCGTCCGGGTCGTCGGCCTCCGGCGTGGCGCGGACCGCGGCCGCCATGATCCGGCGCAGCTCGTCGTTCAGCTGGTCGAGGTCGGCGCCGCGGCGGCCGTTGTCCACGCGGCTGACGGTCAGCTTGCCCTCGGTCAGCGTGCCGGTCTTGTCGAAGCACAGCACGTCGACCCGGCCCAGCGCCTCGATGGTGCGCGGGTTGCGCACGAGCGCGCCGTGCTCGGCCAGCCGCCGGGCCGCGGCCAGTTGGGCGGCGTTGACCAGGAACGGCAGGCCCTCGGGCACCGAGGCGACGGCGAGGTTCACCGCCGCGCCCATGCTCTGCCGCAGCGGCACGCCCCTTAGCAGGCCCGCGCCGGTCACGGCCGCCGCCGAGCCGAGCGCGACGGGCAGCGTCTTGCGGGTCAGCTCGGCCAACCGCGCCTCCACGCCCGTGGTCGGCGCGTTGCGGCGGGCCGCCGCCATGCTGCGGCCGACCTCCGTGGCGTCACCGGTCGCGACGACCACGCCCAGCGCCTCACCGGCGGCGATCGTGGTGCCCTCGTAGAGCATGGACGACCGGTCGGCCAGGTCCGCGGCCACCACCGGGGCCGGGTCCTTGGTGACGGGCAGGGACTCGCCGGTGACGGAGGACTCGTCGACCTCCAGCCCGTCGCCGTCGAGCAGGCGGCAGTCGGCGGGCACCACGTCGCCGGCGGCCACCCGGACCACGTCGCCGGGCACCAGCTCGTCCGCCGTCACCACCCGGTCCTGGCCGTCGCGGACCACGGTGGCGCGCACCGCCGACCGGCCGAGCAGGGTCGCCAGCGCCCGGTCCGTGACGACCTGCTGCACGCTGCCGATCAGCGCCGACACGCCGACGACACCGGCCACCAGCGCGGCGTCGACCGGCGAGCCCACCGCCGCCGAGACCGCCGCGCCACCCGCGAGCACCGGTGTCAGGGGGTTGGCCAGCTCGGTGAGGAACGCGCTGCCCAGGCTCGTGCCCACCGCCTGCCGCCCGGCGGACGTGCGCTGCCTGCCCTGCGCCACGCGTTCGGACAGCCCGTCACGGCCCGAGCCGAGCCGGTCCAGCACGGTCGCCACCGGCATCAGGTGCCACGGCTGCGAGGTGGCCGGTGCGACCGCCTCACGGCTGCCGGGCAGCCGCTTCGCCCGCCACACGCCGTCCACGAACGCGAGCGCGGACGCGCCGTCCACCGCCCGTGCCGCGTTGCGGGCGGGCGCGGGCCCACGCGTGCTCAACGCGCTGACCGCGCCGATGCCGCTCGCCGCCTGGGCCAGCATGATCGCGTCCCGGGTGACCCGGCGCGCGGCCGGCACCGCCTCCACCAGCAGCACGGCCGCGTCCAGGTCACGGGCGACGACGTGCGCGCCCCACGGTGGCGGGCCGCCGTCCCGCAGTACGCCGACGCCGCAGTCCGCCGAGCCGAGCGCGCGGCGGTTGTCGGACACGAGCAGCACCACGTGCCCGTCGCCCTGGAGTTCGCGCACCGCGCCGACCAGGCCTTTCCCGGACGGGACGACGCTGTCGGCGAACCGGACCGGCGGGTGGTCGCGGTCGGTGGCCACGACCACCCGCAACCCGGCCTCCCGTGCGGCCGACGCGATCGCGTCCACCGCCGGCGGGGTCTCGACGTCGACCGCCAGCACGGCTCGCAACTGGCGGCCCTCGGTCAGGCCGAGCACCGCCGCGTGACCGGCCAGCCGGCGTTGTTCGCGCACGCCCTTGCGCCCCTGCGGTTCGAGGCGGTCGATCGGGCCGATGGCCCAGTCGCCCTCCCGGCGCGCGGCGGTCGGGTCCTCGGGGTCGAACAGGGCGAACGCGCGCTCGACCGCCTCGGCCGCGTGAGCCGGGCCGGAGTTCCCTGGGCCAGAGTTCGCCGGGCCGGGGTTCGCAGGTCCCGTGTCCGGCAGCGGCACGAGGTCGCTGAGCACCGATCGGCCCGAGCCGAGCGCGGTCTCGTCGAGCACCAGCACGTCCACCGCGTCCAGGCGGCGCAGCACCGAGCGGTCCATCACCAGCGCGTTCCGGGTGGCCAGCACGCGGCCGAGTTGCGCGGCGAACGCGGCTTGGCCCACCGACGGCGCCTTGGGCAGGCTCGCGACGCCCAGCGCGGCGGCCCGGCGCAACCCGGTGAACGGGATCGCGCCCGCGGTCGCCGCCGCACCCGCCGCCAACGCCCGCCGCGCGTAGCGGTCGGCCGGCCCTTCGGGGAACGGGCGCGGCCGTTCGACCACGATCGGCTCGGCCTCGGCGGCGTCCGGGCCGTCGATCAGGTCGGCCTCGGCGGCGCACCACGCCTTCTCGTGCGCGTTGACCTCACGCCACTGCTGCACGCGTTGGGCGATGTCGAGCAACGTGCCTTCGCTGCGCGAGGCCAGGCCGTGCACGAGGGCGGCGACCACCGACGTGGCGGTGTCCGCGCGTTCCCGGCCCTGCAACCGCCCGGCGGCCAGCTCGCGCAGCCTGGGGTGCAGGTCGACGGCGGCGATCAGCGCGCCGAGCTCGCCGGGGACGGGCGCCCACGGCGCGATCTTCGTGATGGCGGCCAACGCCAGGCCCACGGCGTCCGCGGCGAGCGTGGGCAGCAGCCGGGTGCCCTTGAGCCCGTCCGCCGGGTGGTGCAGCTCGTCCTCGACCAGGCGCTCGTCCTCGGTGGCCGGCTCGGCCTCGGCCCGCCGCACGAGCGCGATCAGGTCGTCCGTCGGCGGCGCGGGGTCCTCGACGGCGATGATCACCCGGGCGGACGGCGCGTTGACCCTGGCCCAGCGCACGCCGGGGTGGCCCTCCAGGGCGCGCTCGACCCGACCGGCCACCTGCTTGCCGCGCGGCCCGTGCACGCCGTGCGCCTCGATGTGCAGGCGTCCCGGGCACGACCAGACCTTGCGCCGGTCACGACGCAGCACGGCGGTCTGCTCCAACGGGGCCAGGGCGAGTCCGACCAGGCCCTTGGCGAGGCCGCCGGCGACGCGCACGGGATCGATGCCGAGGAGTTCCACCGTGCCTGTTTTCCCGATCGAGTGGCTACCTAAGCGTCACGATCGGGCGGTAGGCCGGTGCCGTCGTCCCCCTCGAAGACCAGTTCGACCCACACCGTGGTGAACGGGGCGTGGGTCAGCACGCCCCAGCGCGTGGACAGCCCGTCCACCAGGAGCAACCCCGCCCCGGCCGGCCACGGCGCGGCCCGGCCGACGGCGCGGTCGCGCACGCTGACCACCAGCGCCTCGCGCCACCGGTCCAGCACGAGTTCGAGCACGAAGGGCGGCGAACCGTGCCGCCGGGCGTTGTCGTAGAGCTCGCCGACCACGAGGCCGATCAGCAGCACGTCGAACGCCGACCAGCCCGCCAGGTGCTCGCGCAGCCACCGGGCGACCTCCTCGGGCGAGGTCGCGTCCTCGTCCTGGACGACCAGGACAACCGTGTCGTGGCCGGCCGTCACGTCGACGAGCGTCCCACTCCCGCCGCCGGACCGCACCTGACGACTGCCTTGCGATCGCCGAGCGGTTTGCCCCGGCGGACGTCGGGTAGGCCGACGGGTGCGGAGGGAGCCATGAACCGTTACGGGGACGAGGTCGCGGCGATGGCCGCGCCGTTGCGCGACGCGGGCGACTTCGACGTGCTGCTGGACCGCGTCGGCGACGCGCGGGTGGTGATGCTGGGCGAGGCCAGCCACGGCACGCACGAGTTCTACCGCTGGCGTGCGGCGCTGACCAGCCGGTTGATCACCGAGAAGGGCTTCTCGTTCGTGGCCGTGGAGGGCGACTGGCCCGCGTGCGACCGGGTCGACCGGTCCGTGCGCGGCCTGCCCGGCGCGCCGGAGGACCCGCGGGCCGCGCTGGCCGCGTTCGACCGGTGGCCGACGTGGATGTGGGCGAACGAGGAGGTCGTGGACTTCTGCCGGTGGCTGCGCACCCACAACGCGGTGTCGGCCGAAGAGGAGCGGGTCGCGTTCCACGGCCTCGACGTCTACTCGCTCTGGGAGTCGCTGCGCGAGATCCTGACCCACCTGCGCGAGCACGACCCGGAGGAGGTGCCGACGGCGCTGGCCGCCTACCGGTGCTTCGAACCGCACGGCGAGGACCCGCAGGAGTACGCGATCTCGACCCGGTTCGTGCCCGCGGGCTGCGAGGACGAGGTGGTCGACCTGCTGGTGCGGCTGCGCGGGCAGGCGGCGGGCGACGGCGCGGGACGGTTCGCCGCCTGGCAGAACGCCGAGGTCGTCGCCGGTGCCGAGCGCTACTACCGGGCGATGGTCGGCGGGCAGTCGTCCTGGAACGTCCGCGACCGGCACATGGACGAGACCCTCGACCGGCTGCTCGACCACCACGGGCCCGGGTCGAAGGCGGTCGTGTGGGCCCACAACACCCACGTCGGCGACGCCCGCGCCACCGGGATGGCCGACTCCGGGCTGGTCAACATCGGCCAACTGGCCCGCGAGCGCTACGGCCACGAGCAGGTGGTGCTGGTCGGCTTCGGCTCCCACCGCGGCACCGTCATCGCGGGTGAGGCGTGGGGCGCGAGCACGCGGGAGGTGCCGGTGCCCCCGGCCCGGCCCGGTTCGCTGGAAGACGTGCTGCACCGGACCGCACCCGGCGAGGCCCTGTTCGTCTTCCCGCAGGAAGATCAGCCGGACCTGCTCACCGCGACGCTCCCCCACCGCGCCATCGGCGTCGTCTACCACCCGGAGCGCGAACGGTGGGGCAACTACGCGTCGACGGTCGTCGGCAGGCGGTACGACGCGTTCCTCTGGTTCGACGAGACCAGGGCGCTGCGACCGCTGCACACGCCCCGCATCGACGTGTTCGAACCCGAGACGTATCCGAGCGGTGTCTGAACGTCACCAAGTGCCCTGGGTCTGACCTCGAAAAACGAGAGGTTGATAACATCGTGTCACGGCCACCGTGAGCCGTCCGCTCGACAAGGATGGCACCGTGACCAAGGCACAGAGAATCGCAGCGGCGTGGGCGAACCTGCCCGCGCCCGAGTTGACCGACCAGGTCCGCCTCCTGGTCAAGGCCCGTGACGCCGGCGCCCGCGCCGTCTGGTCGGCCGTGCGCGAGGACAACGTGATCGCCGCCCGCGTGCGCGGCGCGTTGGCGGGTCTGAAGGCCGAGTACCGCGGTCACCGCGACGAGGCCATGTGGCTGATGTGGATCGGCCAGGTCCAGCAGCAGCTCGCCGTGCAGGCCGCCGCTCCGGTCGCGGAGACCGCGGTCGAGGAGGTCACGCCCGAGCTGGAGCCGGTCGTCATCGAGGAGTGGGTGCACCGGCCCGAGCCGACCGCGCCCCGCCCGGCCAACGACGCGCCGCCCGTGCTGTTCCAGGAGCCGGCCTCGTCCTCGAAGTAGGCCTCAGCCCCAAGCACGCCGAGACCGCCGCCGCCCGCCATCGGGACCAGGGCCGTGCCGATCAGGGCGAGGCCGACTCCGGCGCGCCCGACGGCAATGCGGCCACCACCGACCCGAACGCCGCGTGGGACGTCCACCACGACCGGTGGCGGAAGTGACGTGGCGCACACACCGGTACGGGTCTCGCGGACGGCCCGTCCGGGCGCGATGATGCGGATGGGGCCGGACGGGCGAGCCGGCGGAAGCGAGGGCGGGCGGTGGTGGCGACCGGCTCCCGGCGGGTGGTGAGCCAGGACCAGGTGCTGCGCGGCGCCTGCCGGTTCTTCCGGCGGCACGGCCGGGTCGACATGGAGGCGTTGGCGACGAGCCTCGCCATCAGCCGCGCCACGCTCTACCGGGTCGTGCGCAGTCGCGACGGGCTGCTGGCCGACGTGCTGTGGGTGCTGGCCGACCGGCTGCTGGCCCGTGCCCGGCAGGAGCGCACGAACGGCGGCGTCGAGGGCGTCCTGGAGGTCACGCGGCGGTTCGTCGCCGAACTGCGCGCGGACGAGCCGTTCCGGGCGTTCCTGCGCGGTGAGCCGGAGACGGCGGCGCGGGTGCTGTTCAACGCTTCCGGCGGCGTGCACCGGCGGGCGGTGTCGGCGCAGAAGGAGATCCTGCTCGAGGTCGACGACGGCCCGTGGTCGACGGCCGCCCTGGACCAGGTGGCGTTCCTCTACGTGCGCATCGTGGAGTCCACGCTCTACGCCGAACTGCTGACCGGCGCGCCGCTGGACCCCGACCTGGCCGAGACGGCGGCCCGCACCATCCTGCTGCGACACCGCTGATCCGACGATTTCCCCCTGCTGCGACAGCGGTCTCACGATGGCCGCGCGTCCTGGTGCGCGCCGTACGCGGCCGGCTACGGTCGGCGATGATCCCATCCCCCATCGCTGTGGGAGCCGGTATGTCACCTTTCCCCTGGCGCCGCCTCGGCCTGACCGCCGCCGCGCTCGGTCTGCTCCTCCCGATGTCCGTCCCCGCCTCCGCCGCGCCCGGTCCCCTGCCGCGCGTCGTCGGCCCGCTGCCCGGGACCGTGCCGGGTGACCGGCTGGCCGAGCGGATCGAGGACACCTACCCGTTCTTCGCCACGCCCGACGACCTCGCCGCCGCCGGTTACGTCGAAGAGGAGTTCCACCTCTCCGGCACCGCCGACGGCTGGGCGGTCGACGGCACGAAGGTCGCCACCGGCGTGCCGTACACGACCCGGGTCGTCGTGCGGCGGCCCGCGCACGCGTGGAAGTTCACCGGCACGACGCTGGTCGAGTGGCAGAACGTCACCGCCGGGTACGACCTGGACGCCTTGTGGAACGCCGAGTCCGTCGTCCGCGCGGGTCACGCGTGGGTCGGCGTGTCCGCCCAGCGCGTGGGCGTGGACCAGCTCAAGACCTGGAGCCCGGCCCGGTACGGCACGCTGGACGTGACCGGCGGCGGCCGGTTCACCGCCGACGAGCTGTCCTACGACGTGTTCACCCAGGCCGGCCGCGCGATCGACTCGGGCGCGGTCATGGGCGGCCTGCGCACGAAGTCGCTGCTGGCCATCGGCGCCTCGCAGTCCGCCGGCAGGATGACCGTGCTGTACGACCGGGTCCTGCCGCAGCAGCAGCCGGTGTTCGACGGCTACGGCTTCATCGTCGGCCCGGCTCCGACCAGGGTCGGCGCGGAACCCGTGTTCCAGGTGCTGTCGGAGACCGACGTGCGGACCGCGCAACGCCCGGCCGACACCGACCGCTTCCGCCGCTGGGAGGTCGCCGGCGCCGCGCACTCGGGCTACGAAGGCCAGGCCTACCGCGCGCCGATCTCCGAGCGCGACCTCGGCGCCGCGCCGCAGTACGACTGCGACCGGCCGCCGTTCAGCCGGATCCCGATGCACCACGTCACCGCCGCCTCCTACGACCACCTGCGCCGCTGGGTCGAACGCGGCACGCCGCCGCCGACCGCCCGGCCGCTGGAGTTCGAACCGGACGGCGTCACCAAGAAGCGCGACGCGCTCGGCCTCGCCCTCGGCGGCATCCGGTTGTCGCAGCTGGCCGCGCCCAGGGCGTTGAACACCGGCGACAACTCCGGTGAGACGTTCTGCCGCCTGTTCGGCACGCACGTGCCCTTCGACGCGGCGACGCTGGCCCGGCTCTACCCCGAACGCGCCGACTACGTGCGGCAGGTGGTGACGGCGGACGCCGCGAACGTGCGCGCCGGCTACCTCCAGCCCGCCGACGCGCGGCAGAACCTGGCCGACGCAGTGGGAGGCAAGCGATGAGGATCCCGCTGGTGGCGCTGATCGTCGCACTGGTGTCGACCGTCGCGGCGGCGCCCGCCCGGGCCGACGCGCTCACCCCGATCGTGTTCGTCCACGGGCAGCAGGGCTCGGCGCAGCAGTGGCAGTCCAACGCCAAGCGGTTCTCCGGCAACGGCTACCCCGACGCGCTGCTGCACGCCTACGAGTACGACACGAGCATCCCGACCAACGACCACGCCATCGCCGGCCTGGAAGCCTTCATCGCGGGCGTCCGGGCCCGGACCGGCGCGGCCCAGGTGGACGTGATCGCGCACTCGCGCGGCACGACGGTCATGCACGCCTACCTGTCCGTGCCCGAACGGGCCGCGGCGGTGCGCAAGTACGTCAACGTGGACGGGCGGTCCAGCGCCGCGCCACCCGGCGGCGTGCCGACGTTGGCGCTGTGGGGCAGCCTGCAGCCCAACGGCTCCATCGGCGGCGCGACGAACGTCCACCTGACCACCCTGGGCCACACCGAGACCACCACGTCGGCCGACGGTTTCGCCCACATGCACCGGTTCCTGCGCGGCAGGCCCGCGTTCACCACGCGCGTGGTGCCCGAGCTGCCGTCGCTGGTCCGGATCGCGGGCCGGGCGACGTACTACCCGCAGAACGAGGGCGTCGAGGGCGTGGTGCAGGTCTGGGAACTCGACGGCCGCACCGGCGCGCGGGTCGGCGGGCCCCGGTACAGCGTGCGGACCGGCGCGGACGGCGCGTTCGGCCCGCTGCCCGTCAACGGCCGCAAGCACTACGAGCTGGTGGTCCTGCGCGAGGGCCAACTGCCCTACCACAACTACTTCGAGCCGTTCGAGCGCAGCGACCGGTTCCTGCGGTTGCAGGTGTCACGCCCCGGCGGCATCACCGACAACATCGACCGGTGCCCGACGCACAGCGCCCTCACCGTCATCCGCAACCGCGAGTGGTGGTCGGACCAGCCCGACAGCGACCGGCTCGAGCTCGACGGCGTCAACGTCCTCGAACCGGCCGTCTCGCCCCGGCTGCGGCAGGTCCTCGCCGCGTTCGCGTTCGACGACAGCTGCGACCAGGTGTCCACGCCGGGCGTCGCGCTGCCGCCGTTCGCCACGCTGCCGTTCCTGACGGGTGTCGACGCCTACCTGCCCGCGCGGGCCGACGGCAGCGGCACGATCCGCGTCACCCAGACCGCGCGCGGCAGCGGCGGCGCGACGCGGACGATCGCGGTGCCGGACTGGCCGTCGGACACGCACGCGGTCACCGTGCAGTTCAAGGATTACCTCGACAGCGGAACCGGGGGCGTCCACCGAACGTCCCCCTGATCGGCGAAGGGGGTTCGATGGTCGGACGCAGGTCGTGGTGGTGGTCGCCGTGGTGGACCGCGGTCGCGTCCCCGGTGCCGGTGGCGCTGGTGTTCTGGGCGACCATCCCACCCGGCGGCTGCCTCTCGACGTTGCTGTTGGCGTACCTGGCCGTGTTCGCGGTGGGCACGGCGTGGCTGACGATGGCCGGTGTCGCGGTGATCATGCTGCCCCGGCCACGACTGCGGCACGCCGTGCGGTTGTGGCCGTTCCTGCTGGCGCCGGCCGTGCTGGTCGCGGGCCACGCGGTGGCCGGCACCGGCGTGGTGCCGCGCGCCGTGTTCGACGCGCACCGGTCGGGCCTCGAAGCCGTGGTCGCCGAGGCGACACCGGGCAGGCGGATCGAGGACCGCGAAGTCGGGTTGTTCACCGTGACCGTCAGCGGGGACCGGCCGGACGGGTGCACGTTGATCACCGTGGAGGGCGAGATCTCGGGATGGGCCCACTGCCCGGACCGCGTGCCGGTCAGCGCCAAGGGGGACGGGTACAAGTTCGAGCCGTTCGACGATCCCTGGTACCGGTTCAGGTTCGAGTTCTGACCGCCGGGAGGCGGCGGTCAGGCGGCGTCCGGGCCGGCGTGGCGGAGTTGCCTGGCGGGCAGGTGGTGGCTCGCCGCGTCGAGGGTGCGCGCGTACTCACCCAGCAGGCCCGGCACGGTGTAGCGGTCGCCTGACAGCCGCACCGCCAGGTGCGCGTCGGTCAGCCGGCGCAACGACGCTCGCGCCGCCCCGACCGCCAGCTCCGCCGTCACGGCCACCACCGACGCGGGCAGGCCGGCCACCGTCGCGCCGGCCAGCAGGCGGAACAGCCGCTGCTCGACTTCGCCGAGCGCGTCGTAGGAGTACCCGAACGAGACGTCCAGCCGGGCCCGCGGATCGTCGTGCACGCCCAGCGCGGTCAACCCGCCGTCGGTCCGCATCTCGGCGACCAGGTCCGCGATGGGCGTCCGGGCGTGCCGGTCGAGGGCGCCGGCCGCTATCCGCAACGCCAGCGGCAGGTCGTCGCACAGGTCGGCCAACGCCTGGGCGGCCGTCAGCTCCTCCGCCACCAGCCGCTCCCCCGCCGACTGGGCGAGCACCCGCACCGCGTCCCCGCGGTCGAGGGAGCCGACGTCGACCACCTGCGCGCCGTCGTGCACGGTCAACCCGACCAGTCGGTCGCGGCTCGTCACCACCGTGCACGAGGCCCGCCCGCCGGGTCTCAGCAGGCGCACCTGGTCGGCCGAAGCGGCGTCGTCGAGCACCAGCACGATCCGCCGGTCCGCCACCACCGAGCGGAACAGCGCGGCGGCCTGCTCGTCACCCGTCGGCACGGCGCCCGCCGGCACGCCGAGCCCCACCAGCAGGTGCGCCAGCGCCGCGCCCGCGCTCACCGGCCCACCCGGGCCGTGACCGCGCAGGTCGACGTACAGCTGGCCGTCCGGGAACCGGCTCGTGGACCGGTGGCCCCAGTGCACCGCCAAGGCGGTCTTCCCCGCACCGGGCCCACCGGTGACCACGACCAGCCCGCGCTCCGGGCCGCTGGTCGCCGCGTCCAGCTCGACCGACTCCCGGCACCGGCCGACCAGCCCCGCGACACCCGGCGGCAGCTGGCGCGGCGGCACCGGCAGGCGCGGCCCGGTCGCCGCGACGCCGCCCGCGTCCGGGTCGGGCACCGTGATGCGGGCCCGCGCCGCCAGCCACGCGGCCACCTCCGCGTCGTCACCACCGCACTCCCGGACGTAGGTCGTGACCAGCTCGACGCCCGGCAGGGTGGCCCGCCGCAGCATGGTGGCCACCGTGCTCGGCGGCAACGCCTCACCGTCCCGGCGCGCCCGCCGGTCCAGCTGCCGGTAGGACAGCCCGGCGACCTCCCTGCGGCGTCTGAGCAGCAGCACGTAATCGGTGCTGCTCCGGGCACTGACCGGATCCACTGCCATCACGATCGCTTCCCCCCGTTCGCGCCGCCCCGCCGGGGCCTGACCGGACCCCGACCGACGCGACACAGGAGAAGTCGACGTCCAGACAAGACGCTGAACGCCCGCTGAACGCGGCGGGCCAGGACCTCAGACCGGCCACGACAGGGCGGCGAGCGCGGTGTGGACCATGGTCCGCACGCCGACCGGCAGGGCGCGTTCGTCCGGGTGGAAGCTCGGCTGGTGCAGGTCGCCCTGCGGGCCCTCGCCCGGCCACGTGCCAAGCCGCGCGTACGAGCCGGGCACGTGCTCCAGGTACCAGCCGAAGTCCTCGCCGCCGGTGGACTGGCCGGTCGAGGCGACGGCCTGCGGCCCGAGCGCGCTGGTGATCGCGTGCTGCACCATCGCGGTGCTCTCCGGGTCGTTGTCGACCACCGGCACGGCCCGGACGTGGTCGAGCGCGAACCGCACACCCGTCGGCTTCAGCAGCGCGCCGACGATCTCCTGCACCAACGCGGGCAACCGGTCGTTGACCGCCGGGTCACCGGTGCGCAGCGTGCCGCGCAGCACGCCTTCGCGCGGCGTGCCGTCGGGCGTTTCCGGCGCGTCCATGAGGCCCCACGCCAGCACCGTCCCGGACCGGGGGTCCACGCGACGCGCCAGCATCGCGGGCAGCCCGGTCGCCACCACGCCGAGCGCGTGCACGACGTCGCAGTCCAGCTCGTTGCGCCTGCCCGGCCCGCACGCGCCCACCCGCAGTTCGAGCATGTCGCACGCGGACGTGACCGGTCCGACCCTGATGCCGACCCGGCCGACCGGCACCTTCGGGTCGCAGTGCAGGCCGAAGATCCGCTCGACGCCCTCGACCCCGCCCGCCGCGATCACGTCGTGCGCACCGCCCGGCTCCTCCTCCGCCGGCTGGAACAGCAGCCGCACCCGGCCCGGCAACTCCGGCGCGGACGCCAGCGCCGCCGCCGCGCCGAGCAGGATCGCGGTGTGCACGTCGTGGCCGCACGCGTGCGAGACGCCCGGCACGCCCGACGCCCACGACGCGCCGGTGGTCTCCGGCACGGCCAGCGCGTCGATGTCGGCGCGCAGGGCGACGCACCGCGGCCCGCTGCCGACCTCGCAGATCACGCCGGTCCCGACCGGCAGCACCCGCGGTCGCAGGCCGAGCGAGCGCAGGACCTCCGCGATCGTCGCCGTGGTGCGGAACTCCTTGCGCATCAGCTCGGGGTTCGCGTGCAGGGTGCGCCGCCACGACACCACCAGTTCGAGGTTCGCGTCGAGCCACTCGTCCAACCACCGCGGGCCGCGCCCGGCGCCGGGGTCGGCCACCGCCGCCCGGTCCCCGGCCGTCGGGCCGAACGGGACGACGTCGGCCGACGTCGGAAGCGGGGTGCTCGCAACAGAAGTCATGGTGGCTCGCCGTTCGTGCCAGGGCGTCAGGCCGCCTCGGGTGCGACACGTCGCTCGTGTCGGGCCACATCCTCGCCCACTCCGCGTGCAAGATCCACTGCACGGAGTCGCAATCGCCCGTTCGGATGGGCCCGCCGGTCGAACGCCCGCGCGGTTCGGAGGTCGGACACGCCGCCCGACGCAACCATTGACGAGGGGGTGACCTGTTATCGCTAACACCCCGCCGACTACGAGCGGTGAGTCGGAACGCCGCGTCAGGACGATCGGGGGGTTGAGTCGAGCGACCAGCGGCTGTTAGCGTTAACAGACGAGACCTGCGTCACCCCCGCACGACGGCACACTGTGCGGACGTCCCAAGGAGCGGCGACGATGCCCACTCGCTTGCGCAGACGACCGCGCCCGTGGCGCTAGACCTGCTCGACCCTGGTCGAGCCCGGCCGGACCGACACGGCGGTGGACTCGCGGAGCACCAGCCGGCACGGGCTGACGTGCCTGCCGGGCGCGGGTTCGCCGTTGATGGCCGCGAGCAGGAGGTCCGCCGCCGTCCGCCCGAGCCCTTCCAGTTCCATGTCGATGCTGGTCAACGGCGGCTGGCAGGCCAGGGCCATGACGTCCCAGTTGTCGAAGCCGACGAGGGCGACGTCGTCGGGCACCCGCCGACCGGCCGCGCGCAGGGCGTCGGCCACGCCGCGGGCGATCTGGTCGCTGCCGCAGAACACCGCGTCGAACTCCTCGGCCGCGCCGAGCAGGATGCCGGTCGCCTGCCTGCCCCACGCCTCGCTCCACTCGCCGAACAGCGGCGCGCCGACCAGGTCCAGCCCGGCCGCGGCCAGCCGCTGGACCGCCGCCGACGCCCGGACGGCCGCCGAGTGGTGGTGCTCGGGCCCGGTGACGTGGGCGATCCGCCGCCGCCCCAGGGCCAGCAGGTGGTCGACGGCCTTGCGCGCGCCGCCCGCCTCGTCCGGCACCACCGAGCAGTCCCGCGGGTCGGTGGAGCTGATGAACGCGTAGACCACCGGAACGGGCAGGTCCACGCCGATGGGCGCGCGGGCCTGCGTGCGGCGGCCGGTGACGATGATGCCGTCGACCCGGCGGCTGAGCAGCGTGCTCAGGTAGTACTGCTCGCGGATCGGGTCGTCGCGCGCGTCGCACAGGAACACCGACATGCGGCCCGCGCCGAGCGAGTCCTCCGCTCCGGTCATCAACGGGATGCTGAACCGGCCGATGGTGTCGGTGGTGATCATGCCGACGGTGTAGGTGCGCCCGGAGTTGAGCGTGAGCGCGGCCGTGTTCGGCTGGAAGCCCAGCTCGTCGGCGGCGGACCGGACCCGCCGCCGGGTCTCCTCGCGCAGCGATCCGCGACCGTTGAGCGCCTTGGAGGCGGTGCCGACCGAGACGCCCGCCAACCGCGCCACGTCGCTGATCGTGGCCGGGCGACCCAGCGACCCGGCGTTTTCCTTCGTTTTCCTCGGCGGCATGGGCGAAGGTTACCCCGTGCTGCCCGCACTGCTGAGTCAACCAACGAATTAGCACGTCACAGGCCCGAAACCCGCTCTTGACACGGGTCGACGCCGTCCCTACGTTCTCAAGGCAACCGGTTTCCTAATTTTCCTTACCGCGTCGTCCTGCCCGAGCCGGGCGCGTGGTCGCACGAGGAGACGAGCCAGATGCGTTCACCCACACCGCCCCGCGCACGCCGGAGGCTCGCCACCGCCGCGGCGGCGCTGCTGCTCCTCACCGCGTGCCAGAGCGGCCCGCCCGCCGCGTCGGCGGGCGACACCACCGCCGTGGACGACGGCACCACGGTCACCATGTGGACGAGGTCGCCGACGGCGACGTTCAGCCAGACCCTGGTCGACGCCTACAACGCGAGCCACCGGAACAAGGTCGAGCTGACCGTCTTCCCGGCCGACTCCTACCAGCAGAAGGTGGGCACCGCCGCGGGCGCGAAGCAGCTGCCCGACATCCTCGCCGCCGACGTGGTCTACGCGCCGAACTACGCCGCCAAGGGCGTGTACCTCGACCTCACGGCCCGGGTGGACACGCTGTCGTTCAAGGGCAAGCTCGCGCCCGCCCACATGGAGGCCGCGACGCACCAGGGCAAGGTCTACGGCGTGCCGCACGACATCGACCTGTCCGCGGTGTTCTACAACAAGGTCCTGTTCAGCCGCGCCGGCCTCGACCCGGAGAACCCGCCGACCACGTTGGACGGCCTCTACGAGGCGGCGAAGAAGGTCGACGCGCTCGGCGACGTGGACGGCTACTTCTTCGGCGGCGCGTGCCCCGGCTGCATGCTGTTCACCACGTGGCCGATGATCTGGGCCGCCGGCGAGACCGTCCTCGACGAGCAGGGCACCGCCGCGACGCTCGACCACGGCGTCGCCGCCGACGTCTACGGCACGATGCGCCGGATGTACGCCGAGGGGATCGTGCCCGCCTCGGCGAAGAACGAGTCCGGTCCCACGTGGACGCAGCTGTTCGCCGACGGCAAGATCGGCATCCAGCCGATGGGCGCGACCGCGTTGCAGGGCATGGAGGAAGGGCCCGACCTGCAGATCGGCATCGCGCCGATCCCCGGGCCGAAGGGCGGGCGGTCGTCGTTCGTCGGCGGTGACGTGCTGGGGATCAGCGCCAACTCCACCAAGGCCGCGGCGGCGTGGGACTTCATCTCCTGGACGTTGTCGGAGCAGGCGCAGGTCGAGGTGCTGGCCAAGAACAAGAACATCACCGTGCGCAGCGACCTCGCCGACAACGCCTACGCCAAGCAGGACCACCGGCTGCGGGTGTTCAACCTGCTCGCGGGCGAGGGCCAGACGCCGATCTCGGTGAACTTCGGCAAGACGTTCAACGACACCAACGGCCCGTGGACGGCCGCGGTCACCGACGCGCTGTTCGGCTCGCAGGACGTGGGCGCCACGTTGAAGCAGCACAACGGCACCATCACCGAGTCCCTGGCCGGCAGCTGACGATGGCGACCGTCACGCGGACCCGGCCGCCCGCACCGACCCGCGCCGCGCCACCGGACCGACGTCGTCCGACCATCGCCGGCGCGCGGCGCAGGCTCGGCATCCTCTACGCCAGTCCGATGGCGCTGCTGGTGGTCGTGCTGTTCGTCGTCCCGCTGGTGCTGATGGTGTGGATGTCGTTCAACCACTGGCCGCTGCTCGGCGCGTCGGCGCCGAACGGGGTGGCGAACTACAGCGCGTTGCAGGACCCGTTGTTCCTGCGGGCGATCGTGTTCACGCTGAAGTACACGGCCGTCACGACGGTGGTGCTCGGTCTCGTCGCGTTCGGGTTGGCCCTGCTGGTGCAGGAGGCCCGACCCGGCGTCGGCGCCTACCGGACCGCGTTGTTCCTGCCGAGCGTGGTCGGGCTCGCGTCCACCAGCCTGCTGTTCTACGGGCTGTTCAACACCGAGGCGTCGCCGTTGAACGAGGTGGTCCGGTTCCTCGGGCTCGGCCCGGTCGACTGGCTCGGTTCGACGGACAACGCGCTGGCGTCCACGGTCGGGATGATCACCTGGCGGTTCGCCGGCTTCTACATGCTGATCCTGATGACCGGCCTGCAGAGCATCGACCCGGTGCTCTACGAGGCGGCACGTGCCGACGGCGCGAACCGGAGGCAGATCCTGTGGCGGGTCACGCTGCCGCTGCTGCGGCCGACGCTCGCGTTGACCATGGTGCTGTCGCTGACCGGCTCGCTGCTGGCGTTCGACCAGTTCTTCATCCTCACCGGCGGCAGGCACGAGACCGCCACCGTGGTCATCAGCGTCTACCGCGAGGCGTTCCTGTCCCAGGACCTCGGCCGGGCCGCGGCGGTGTCCGTGGCGATCCTCGCCGTCCTCATCGTCGTCAACGGCGCCCAGCTGCGGCTGCTGCGCCGCGGCCGGTGATCGTTCCCACCGCAAGGAGATTGGGCGCCATGTCACGCGCGCGCACGGCCGGTTTCCACGTCACGGGCGCGGCCTTGGCCGTGCTGTTCCTGCTGCCGATGCTGTGGACGCTGTACTCGTCGGTCAACAGCAGGCGTGCGGCCGACGGCGAGCCGGGCTGGGGGTTGGACAACTACGAGCGGCTGGCCGAGTACGGCAGCGGTCTGGGCACGTACCTGGTCAACACGCTGGTGGTGGCGGTGGTCGCGGTCGCGGTCACCGTGGTGGCCACCACGCTGGGCGGGTACGCGCTGGCACGGCTGCGGTTCCCCGGCCACAACCTGCTGTTCATCGTCACGCTGGCGATCCTGATGGTGCCCTACACCACCATCCTGGTGCCGCTCTACATCCTGCTCGGCTGGATCGGCCTGCAGAACTCGCTGGTCGGCCTCGGGCTGGTGCTGGCGATGTTCCAGCTGCCGTTCGGGCTGTTCATGATGCGCAGCTCGTTCGAGGCGCTCCCGCGCGAGCTGGAGGAGGCGGCGCTGATCGACGGCTGCACGCCCGGCAGCGCGTTGTGGCGGGTCCTGCTGCGGGGCGTGCTGCCCGGCGTCGTCACGGTCGGCCTGTTCTCGTTCCTCGCCGCCTGGAACGAGTTCGTCGCGCCGCTGATCTTCCTGACCGACGGCGCGAAGTTCACGCTGCCGGTCGCGCTGTTCAACCTCCAGTCCGGCAGCCTCGGGTCGGTCGACTTCGAGGCGTTGCAAGCGGGCGTGGTCACGTCGGCGCTGCCGTGCGTCGTCGTCTTCCTGCTGCTGCAACGGCATTACGTACGCGGTTTCACCTCTGGCGCCCTCAAGGGCTGATCTCACGGGCTCGGAAGGAACACCCCACCCATGACTGCGCACCAAGGCCCCGTCCAGCCGACCCCGACCGCCACCACCGCGCTGCGCCCCGTCGCCCTCGACGGCGTCGCCTTCGCCGCCGACGGCTTCCTCGGCCGGTGGCAGCGCCGCAACGCCACCGGCACCCTGCCGCACTGCGTCGAGCAGTTGGAGGTCTCCGGCGCGCTGGACAACCTGCGGCTCGTCACCGGCGAGACGACCGGCGAGTTCCGCAACATGTGGTTCGCCGACTCCGACGTGCACAAGACGCTGGAAGCCGCCGCGTGGCAGCTCACCTCGGACCCGGACGACGAGCGGCTGCGGGCGTTCGTCGACGCGACCGCCGAGCTGCTGGCGAAGGCACAGGGCGACGACGGCTACCTGAACTCCTACTACACCGCGGTGAAGCCGGAACTGCGCTGGCGGGAACTGCACTACAGCCACGAGCTGTACGTCGCCGGGCACCTGATCCAGGCGGCCGTCGCCGCCGCGCGGGCGGGTGTCGGCGCCGAGCTGGTCGCGGTCGCCCGCCGCGTGGCCGACCTGGTGGTGGACCGCTTCGGCGCGCCGGACGGGCCCACCCCGCTCGACGGGCACCCCGGCATCGAGACGGCGCTGGTCGAGCTGTACCGGGTCACGGGGCACCGGCCGTACCTGGACCTGGCGGCGCGCATGCTCGACGCGCGCGGGCACGGCCTGCTCGACGGCGACCGCTTCGGCTCGTCCTACCTGGTCGACCACGTGCCGGTGCGGGAGGCCGACGAGGTGGCCGGGCACGTCGTGCGGCAGCTGTACCTGCTGGCGGGCATGGTGGACGTCGCGGTGGAGACCGGGGACGACGAGCTGTTCGCCGCCGCGCGCCGGCTGTGGGACGACGCGTTCGGGCGCAAGACCTACCTCACCGGCGCGCAGGGCTCACGGCACCGCGACGAGGCGTTCGGCGACCCGTACGAGCTGCCGGCCGACCGGGCGTACGGCGAGACGTGCGCGGCGATCGCGAGCGTGCAGTGGAACTGGCGGATGCTGCTGGCCACCGGCGAGTCCCGCTACGCCGACGAGCTCGAACGCGCGCTGTACAACGCGGTGGCGGGCTCGACGTCGTCGGACGGCACGCACTTCTTCTACTCCAACCCCTTGCACCTGCGCACCGGTCACGACGGTTCGCACGAGGACGCGCCGTCACAGCGCCTGCCGTGGTACTCGTGCGCGTGCTGCCCGCCGAACCTGGCCCGGCTCGTCGCGTCCCTGCACGGCTACGCCGCCACCACCGACGACACGGGCGTGCAGGTGCACCTGTACTCGGCGGGCGCGGTGCGCACCTCGGCCGGTGAGATCACGGTGCGCACCGAGTACCCGTGGGACGGGCGCGTGGAGCTGGACGTGACCGGGCCGGCCCCGTTCACGCTCGCGCTGCGCGTGCCCGGCTGGTGCGCGCAGGCGTCCGTGCTGGTCGACGGCGTGCCGGTCGACGTCCGGCCCGACCGCGGCTACGTGCGGTTGCACCGCGACTGGTCGGCCGGCGCCACCGTCGCGCTCGACCTGGCCATGCCGGTCCGCGTGGTCACCGCGCACCCGCGCGTGGACGCCGTGCGCGGCTGCGTCGCGCTGGCCCGCGGCCCGCTCGTCTACTGCGTGGAGCAGGCCGACCTGCCCGCCGACGTGGTGCTGGAGGACGTCCGGATCGACCCGACCACGTCCGGCACGCGGACCGACCTGCCCGACGTCCCGGTCGCGCTGACCGCCGGCGGCGTGGTCGTGCCGCCCGACGACGACGCCCTGTACCGCACCCGCACCACCGAGAACGCCGCCGCCGCGATCGACCTCACCGCCATCCCCTACTTCCTGTGGGGCAACCGGTCGCCCGGTCCGATGCGCGTCTGGATCCCGACCACCACCACGGGATGACACCCACCCCTCTCCCGAACCCCGAACGAGGTGCACGGTGCCAAAGCCGACACTGCGGACCGCGATAGCGGTCTCCGCCCTCGCCGCCACCACCCTGGTGGCGATACCCCTCCACTCCGCCCAGGCGGCCGGCAGCACGCTGGTGGTCGACGCGGCCGTGCCGTTCCGGCCGGTCACGCACGTCGCGTCCGGCGGCCTGTACGCGTTGGCCGAGAACAACCGGCCCGCGGACTCGATGCTGCTGCCCATCAAGATGCACACGCTGACCCAGCCGCCGCCACGGGTCGGCCAGGCGCCCAACGGCCAGCCGCCCGGTGGTGACGCCCTCCTGGTCGCGCCGCAGGCCGACCGCGTCGGCGCCGGTCAGGTCATCCGGATGCCCGACATCTACCGCGACTTCCCCTACCGCTGGGTCGGCTGGGACGACTGGCTGGCCAAGGTCGACCAGATCGTCAACGACCGCCTGGCCGCCACCACCGTCAGCAACATCACCGCCTACGAGATCTGGAACGAGGCCGACTGGACCTGGAACACCGCCGCCGCGGGCGACTGGAACGCGGGGTGGACGCGCACCGTCCAGCGCATCCGGACCCGCGACACCGTCACGCCCGTCGCGGGCCCCGGTGACTCCTACTGGAGCGCCACCCGGATGAGGGCCTTCCTCACCAACGCCAAGAACACCAACACCCTGCCCGACCTGGTCGTCTGGCACGAGCTGTCCGGCAGCTCCGGCATCGCCGCGCACGTGGCCGAGTACCGGGCCATGGAGTCGTCGCTGGGCATCAGCCCGCGGCGCGTCTTCATCAACGAGTACGCCACCACCGCCGAGATCGACGTGCCAGGCCGCGTCACCAACTACATCGCCAAGCTGGAGCGCGCCGGCGTCTGGGCGGCCGACCGGGCGTTCTGGTACGAGTACGGCACCGTCAACGGCCTGACCCACAACAACCAGCCGACCGCGTCCTGGTGGCTCTACAAGTGGTACGGCGACATGGCCGGCAACATGGTGCGCACCACCCCGCGCGCGCAGACCGGCCTGGACGGCTTCGCCTCCTACGACAGCACCCGTCGCCGCGTCGACGTCGTCTTCGGCGACGAGTCCGGCACGAACAACGTCCGCGTCACCGGCCTCGGCGGGTTCGGCGGCAGCGTCCGCGTCCGGTTGGAGTCGACGCCGGGCTCGGGGCGCTTCACCACCGTGTCCGCGCCGACGACTGTCTCCAACACCACCCACACCGTCACCAACGGCGAGATCACCGTGCCGGTGGCGAACATGTCCGCCACGGCCTCCTACCACCTCGTGGTCGAGCCGACCAGCGGCGTGCCCGCCTACCAGCAGCGGTACGAGGCGGAGAACGCGTCGGTGTTCCGCGCCGAACGGCTCTCCGCGGGCAACGCGTCCAACGGCGGGTACGTCGGCCGCATCGACAACACCGGCGACCCGCGCACGGCCAGCTACGTCGACTTCATCGTCAACGTGCCCACGGCCCGCAGCTACACGATGACCATCGGGTACGCCAACGGCACCGGGACGACCGCGACGCAGGGCCTGGCCTACAACGGCAGCGCGTGGTCGACGGTGAGCTACCCGGCGACGGCCGGGTGGAGCCAGTTCGGCACCGTGAGCACCACCGTCGGGCTCAAGGCCGGTTACAACGTGATCCGCCTGGCGAAGGGCTCCCCCCACTTCGCCGGTGGCACCGGGTACGCGGAGCTGGACTACCTCCAGCTCACCTGACCCGCGCAGCCCGGCGGCCGGCGGCGGCCAGCAGGCGGGTGACGTTGAGGTTGCGCCGGTCGTGCGCCCGGGAGTCGTTGTAGATCAACCGGCGCTCGTTGCGCTCGTCGATCACGCCGTG
>NZ_JBEOVG010000097.1:0-35117 GCF_040295345.1 Actinosynnema sp. NPDC002837 | reverse complement strand
GTCGCGCGGAGGCGCGTCCGCGCGACGGCGGCCGTTCCGCCACGGGCTCCGGCCGGTGGCGTCAAGCCGACCTCTTCGGTCGCGGGCCGGGTGGGACGCGCTCGACGGCGTTCCCCGCCGACCTGAGGTCCCCGACCGTCACGGCCAGGGGTTCGGCGTGCACGACTTCCCGTTCGGCACGACCACGACACCCTGGTCGCTGCCCGTCGTGATCGACGCCAGCCCGTCGTTGTCCACGCTCAACGTCTGCTGCATCATCACCGGCGCCGGCGCGCCGTCCGCCGGGCACACCTCGTGACCGAGGCCGAGGAAGTGCCCGACCTCGTGGTTGACCGCGTAGGTCCGGTAACCGCGCAGGTCGTCGCCGTAGGTGTGCGCGCCCCGGAACCAGCGCGCCGAGCTGAGGTGCACCGTCGAGCCGACCCGGCACGACGTGTCGTAGGGCAGCTCGAACCCGCACAACGACCGCGCGGTCCGCTGCGAGGTCAACCGGATCCGCAGCTCCGGCTCCACCTCACCGCCGACCCGCCGGAACGCGTGCCGGCTCGCCCACCCGCGCGGGTGCCGCAGCACGTGGTCGACCACGGCGGCGAACGAGTCGTCGCCGTGCGGCAGCACCACCCCGTCCTCGACCTCGACCGCGTACGTGATGCCGGACGCGGGGGCCGAGCCCGACGGCGGCACGACGTGCCAGGTGCCCGCGCCCTGCTCGGGGAACGGCGGACCGGCCGGCAGGTCCGCGCCGGAGCGCAACGAGTCGACCGACGGCGCGCTCCGCTCCTCCGACGGCGTGGGCGAGGACACCGACGGCACGACCCGGGCCGACGGCCACGCCACCGTCGCCGGCCGGGCCTCCATCCCGACGTCCAACGCCACCACCGTCGTCGCCGCCAGGCAGACGCCGGTCAGGTAGGGCACCGCGGAAACCACCCTCATGCGGGCTCCAGACCCGCCGAGCCGTACGTGCAGGCCGCGTTCCACAGCAGGAACGACGGCGCGCCCGCCTCTGAGGTGGCGCGCACCTGCGCCTGCACCTCACCCGGGCCGTAGTTGTGCCCCAACGAGAACGCCTGCAGCCACGGGATCACCGTCGCGCCGGTGCCCCCGGTCATCCGGACGAAGTCCGCGACCGACGCCCGCACGATCTCGTACGGCATGGCGTTGGGGTTGGCCACGCCGTACTCGTTCGGGCCCCAGTGCGACGGGTAGACCATCGGCGCGACGTAGTCCACGTGCGCGGAGATGGCCGGGATGTCCTGCGCCACGTCGGTCGGGCTGTGCGCGGCGATGCCGAACACCGACGCGCCCAGGTACGCGCCGTGCTCCCGCACGGCCGCCCGGTTCTCCTTCAGGAAGTCCACGATGGACTGCTCGGGGCTGGTGGTCAGGCCGGGGAACACCATCTGCCCGATCGGGCCGTCCGGCCGCCGCACGTAGTCGTAGAGGACGTCGTCGAAGCCGAGCGACGCGGCCTCACCGGCGATCGCGGTGTTGTACGCGCGCACCTCGGGGTTGGCGAAGTTGGTGAACGCGTACTCGCCGTAGTGCGCCGACCAGGGCGCGCCGGACGAGTTCTGCGCCAGCCGGTCGCGCGCGCCCGCCTGCCACGACGCCTTGCCGAGCACCGGGTCGCGGAACGCCACCAGCCTGCCGACCACCCGCAGCCCCATCCCGTGCAGCTCGTCGAGCACGGCGCGCGCGTCGTAGTAGTTGCGGTTCGCGCCGATCTGCCTGGCCAGCGGCACCTGCGAGTCGTAGCCGATCTCGCCGCTCTCGTCCTTGATGTCGAGCTGCACGGTGTCGATGCGGCCCTCGCGCGCCATCGCCAGCACCGGGTCGCGCAACGACGCCGTGGCCCACGCGGCGGCGCTCATGTGCACCCCTCGCATCCCGGGGTGGGTGACCTTGACCGCGACCTCCTGGCGCTGCGCGTTGCCCGCGGCGTCGCTGGCCTCGACCCGGACGCTGGTGGCCGCCGACTCCAGCGAGACCTCGAACTTCCCGTCGCGCACCGGCACCCGCTGGTCGCCCACCCGCACGGTGTCCGCGCCGTCCGCGCTGCCCTTCACCGTCACCGGGCCGCGCGGCGACTCGGCCTCGACCACGTCCACCTTCAGCGCGGGCGGTGTGGCGTCCACGGTGAACTCGCGTTGCACCTCCACGTCGGGCATCCAGGGCAGCGGGTTGGCCGCCCGCACGGACAGCGTGTGCCTGCCCTCGGCGAGCTTGACCCCGGTCAACGTCATGCGGCCGTCGGCGCGTCGCGCCTCCACCGGCTGTCCGTCCACGTGCACGGTGACACGGTCGAGCCCGCTGACCTCCGCCGTGGTGATGGACACGCGCTCTACACCCGAAGGAGTGACAGCGGTGCCGTCGCCCAGCTCCGCCACGGCGAGGCCGACACCGCGCCCGTGGACGATCGTCGTGACGACCCCGGCGATCAGCAGCAGCACCACGACGCCGACGACTGGGATCAGCACGCGCTTGAGCTTCCGGGGCGATTCCGACATAGGGTGACTCCGATCTGGCGAGGCATCGGTCATCAGCGACTTGACCGGGTGGCGGAGCGCCAAACCCAAGGTCATCCGAAGGGGTGTACCACGGTGTCGACCCGGCCGCGGCGCGGAACCATTCGACTGTGAACACCACGTCGACGCCGGTCCGGACCGTTGTGGCGCTCGTCGCGGCCCTGTGCTGCGGCTGCGCCGGCCAACCCGGCGCGGGGCCGCCCGACGAGGCCGCGGCGCAGCTGCCCGCGCACTCCTCGTCCGCCGCGCCGTCCTCCTCCGCGCCGCCCGACCCGGCGGCCGTGGGCGCGAACGAACTCGGCCAGGTGCCGATCCTGATGTACCACCGGCTCGTCGAGCAGACCACGTCCGTCTACGACCGGACGCCGGCGGCGTTCCGGGCGGAGCTGGAGCGGTTGGCCGCCGAGGGGTACGTGCCGGTGACCACGACCGAGTACGCGACCGGGCGCATCGACCTCCCGGCCGGCGCGCACCCCGTCGTGCTGACGTTCGACGACGGCGACGCGACCCAGTTCGCGCTCGGCGCCGACGGGAAGCCCGCGGCCGGCACGGCCATCGCCATCCTGCTGGACGTCGCCGCGCGGCACCCCGGCTTCCGGCCGGTGGCCAGCCTGTACGTCAACGCCGGGCCGTTCGGGTCGCCGGACGGCGCGGCCCTGCGCTGGTTGCGCGAGCACGGGTTCGAGATCGGCAACCACACGCGCGACCACACCAACCTCGCGTTGACCGACGACGGGGGAGTGCAGGAGGCGATCGCGTCCGGGCAGCGGGAGATCCAGCGGGCCGTGCCGGACTACCAGGTGTCGAGCCTGGCGCTGCCGTTCGGCGCGATCCCGTCGAACGGCGCGCTCGCCCTGCGCGGCGGCTACGAGGGCACGCAGTACGAGTACGCGTGCGTGCTGATGGTGGGCGCGGGCCCGGCGCCGTCCCCGTACGCGGCGGACTTCGACCCGGCGCGCACGCCCCGCATCCGGTCACAGGACCCGACCGGCGAGGACGCCCGCTACGGCTCCACGGTGTGGCTCGACCAGCTGGCCGCCTCGCCCGCGCAGCGCTACACGTCCGACGGCGTGCCGGACCGGATCTCCTACCCGTCCTCGGCCGGCGTCGCCCCCGCACCGAACTTCGCCGACCGCGCGGTCGCGTACTGAGGCGTGCTCAGGCACGCACCACCGCTCAGGCTGCGGCCTGCCTGGGAGTCAGCGCCTGCCGAGCCGTGTCGCCCCGCCTGCCGCCGCCCCGCCTACCGCCCTGACCTCACGCGGTGGCGCGGGCGTGGTTGCGGAGGGCGATCGCGGCCCGTTCCAGACTGCCCAGCACGCCCGGCGGCAGCTCGTGGTGCCGACCGACGACCTCCTGCGCCATGACCTGCATGGGCGCCGACTCCTCCGCCTCCACCACCGCGAGCACCTTGAACGCCGTGCCCGGCGCGAACAGCACCCGCTCCTGGACCACGCTGCCGAACGAGTCGACCACCGAGACCCGCCGACCCGTCACCGACCAGAGCAGGAACTCCACCCGCCCGTCGACCGGCACCTGCGGCCCCGCGACGGTGTTGAGCAGACCGTGCTCCACCAGCACGTCACCGGTGCGGAACCGGCGCGCGTCACCCCAGCAGACCGTCACGCCCTGGTGCGTCGGCAACCGGCGCAGCCCCGACACCACCGACGCGGCGTACGGCCACAACCGGCCCAGCTTCCCGCTGCGCAGCGCCTCGACCAGGATCTCCTCGTCGTTGCGCAGGCACGCCGACACCGCCGCGAGGTCCGTCACCACCGCCTCGAACGCCTCCGGGTCGTCCGGGCGCTCCACGATGTGCCGGCACGCCACCGCCGCGTGCTCGCCGTACCGCTCGCCCAGCATCCGGCGCACCGCGTCGCGCTCCGGCTCCGTGCTGCGGTGGTCGACCGGCACGACCTCCTCGCCCACCTGCTCACCCCACACGGGCGCGGGGGAGTCCGCCAGCGGGCCGTCCACGCTCAGCGGCACCGGCTCGTCGGAGGTCACGGGCGGCGCGGGCTCCTCGGCCACCGGCGGGCGCGGCATCGGCGACGGGTCGCAGAACACGACCTTCAGCAGCCGCCGCACCTCCGGCTCCAGCCGCTCCACCAGCGACGCGCCCGCCACCGCGACCGCGCCCGCCGTCGTGCGGCCGGGCGAGCCGACGGTCAGCCGGGCCCACTCCGGGTCCACCGGCAGCGCCCGCACCTCCGGTCCGTTGTCCTCCGCGTCACGCACCCACAGCCCGGACGGCACGACCTCGAGCACCACGCCGCCACCCAGGTCGAAGATGCCCGGCCCGCGTTCCACCAGCCCCTGCACCGGCACCCGGTAGCCCGAGACGACCGGCGCTCCACCCGGCGCGTAGCGGACCTCGGTCACGTACGGCCGCCAGGTCTGCTGCCCGCGCGGGTTCACCGCCACCACGGCCGCGCCGCTGCGCAGCGCGCCCACCGGCAGGCCCGTGTACAGCGAGATCGGCTCGCCGAGCCCTTCCGCCACCGCCTGCGCCTGGTGCTCGCCGCCGTACCAGACCAGCCGCACCCGCGACCGCGCCACCGACGGCAGCCCGCCGAGCAGGCGGCACACCTCCTCGGTCGGGATGGCCGGCTGGCCCGGTCCGCCGATCACGACGGTCAGCACGTTGTCCCGGCACGGCAGCCCGATCACCGCCCGCGCGTCCGGCGCCTGCGGGTCGAACTGCGCGCGTTGCGCCCGCAGCCACAGCCCGGCCGGGATCGGCTCGGAGATGCCCACCTCGCCCGTCGGCCACGGCGTGTTCGGGTCGACCGCCTCCCAGTTCGGCACCGGGAACCGCCTGCCCATCGGCACCGGCGACGCGCCCGGCAGGAACCGCAGCCAGCAGCCGTACCCGCCGTTGCCCGCGACGAACGCGGCGCCCGGCACGGTGGTGACCGCGCCGTCCGGCGCCACGACCTCCGCCTGCAACTGCTCGGTCAGCCACTGCGCGGGAGCCGTCGGCCGCATCGAGCCCGAGTGGGGCGTCATCAGCCGCACCGGCCCTCTGCCGTGCAGCGCGGCGGCCACCGCGGGCCAGAACGACGTCTCGTCACCGGCCGGCGGCTCGACGACGACCACCGTGCGACCGCGGTCGACCGGCAGGCTCCGGCCGAGCGCGACCGCCGCGGGGCTCGCGCCACCGGGCGGCCCGACGATCAGCGTCGCCCCGGCGAACGAGGCCGAGAACTGAGCGGGCGCGGGTGCGGGCGCCGGTGGCGCCGCCATGGGCTCTCGTTCGACCACCGGCTCCACCTGCGGGGCACGCTCCTTCGGTGCGGCACGTCGGAACTTCAAGGCGCCCGATCACCTCCAGGCACGACAGTGCGGGAACGCCAGCACTCTACGCGGATTCACCCGATCGAGGTCGGGCGCGTTGCTCCACCCTCGTCCACTGTGGACCTCAGAGCGGCTCCGACCAGCGCGCCGAAGGCCACGTGGTCCGCCCACTGCGCCGCCCGGTGCAGCTCCCGGACCGCCGGGAACCGCCGCCCGACCAGCTCCAGGTCCACCGCCGCGATCACCGCGCCCGCCACCGCGCCGGTGCGGGCGTCCAACGGCCACCGCCGGTCGACGGCCGCCAGCACGGCGGTCCAGAAGGCCGACACGCCGAGGTGGGCCACCGCGCCGCGGATCACACCCGTGCCGCCGAGCAAGGACGCCGCCGCCCGCGTCGACCGCAGAACGTCACCATCGGTGCACAGCGCGTGCACGGTCGACGGCACGCCGCCGAACACCGATCCGACCAGCCACGCCCGCGCCAGGCGTGGGCCGGACCTGCGACGGGTAACCGGCCCGGCGGGTGCTCCGCGGGCGCGCGTGCTCCGTTCTGATTCCATGTTCGAACCTGTGTTCGAGTATGACAAGATCGCGGTGAACCACACCGACGACGTGCCCGACCGTATCCGGACAACGGGGACCGCGCGTGCTCGCGCGCCTCGCTCGGCTACCGTGAACGCCGCTCGACACACGCCACGACCTGGGGAGAACGACCCGGTGACCGCTGAGATCCTGTACGGGGCCGACGACCTGACCCACCTGGAGGGTCTGGAGGCAGTGCGCAAGCGCCCCGGCATGTACATCGGGTCCACCGACAGCAGGGGCATCAACCACCTGTTCACCGAGGTGGTCGACAACTCCACCGACGAGGGCGTGGGCGGCCACGCCACCAAGATCGTCGTCACCCTGCACGCCGACGGCAGCGTCCAGGTCGACGACGACGGCCGCGGCATCCCCACCGGCACCCACGCCAAGTCCGGCCTGTCCGGCGTCGAGCTCGTCCTCACCCGGCTGCACGCCGGCGGCAAGTTCGGCGGCTCCGGCTACAAGACCTCCGGCGGCCTGCACGGCGTCGGCGCGTCCGCCGTCAACGCCCTGTCGCACCGCTTCGACGTCGTCGTCCGCCGCGAGGGCAAGACGCACGAGATGTCGTTCGCCCACGGCGTGCCCGGCGTGTTCGACGGGCCCGGTCCCGACGCCGGCTTCACCCGCCAGTCGGGCCTGCGCGTCACCGGCCGCACCAAGCGCACCGGCACGTCCATCCGCTACTGGTACGACGCCCGCTACTTCGAGAACGGCGCCGCGCTCGACGTCGAGGCCGTCCGCACGAAGCTGCGCAACACCGCGTTCCTCGTGCCCGGCGTGACCTACACCCTGCGCGTCGCCACCGACGACGCGATCAGCGAGGAGACGTTCCACTACCCGGGCGGCCTGGTCGACATGGTCGACTACCTCGCGCCCTCCGGCGACAAGCCGGTCACCGGCACGCTGCTCATCACCGGCGCCGGCGTCTACCACGAGAACGCGGCCGACGAGAACGGCGTCATGCGGTCCAAGGTGGAGCGCCACGCCGAGGTCGAGATCGCGCTGCGCTGGGGCACCGGCTACGAGCGCATCGTCGAGTGCTTCACCAACACCATCCGCAACGTGCACGGCGGCACGCACCGCCGGGGCTTCGAACGCGCGGTGCTCAAGTCGGTCCAGGACGCGATCGGCAAGACCAGGGGCCTGCTCAAGCCCAAGGAGGACCCGCCGACGCTCGACGACGTGCTGGAGGGCATGACCGCCGTCGTCCACGTCCGCATCCCCGAACCGCAGTTCACCTCGCAGACGAAGGACGAGCTCTCCACCGCGGGCATCACCAAGGTGGCGCTCGGCGTCGTCGAGAAGCACATCAAGGCCTGGACCGAGGACCGCCGCACCAAGGGCGAGGCCAAGCTCGTCCTGCAGAAGGTCGTCGACGCCTCGCGCGTCCGCCTGACCCAGAAGCAGCAGAAGGACGCCGCCCGCCGCAAGACGGCCCTCGAAGGCGCCGCGATGCCCGCGAAACTGGTCGACTGCCGCACCACCGGCGTGGCCCGCAGCGAGCTGTTCCTCGTGGAAGGCGACAGCGCCCTCGGCTCGGCTCGCATGGCGCGCGTGTCGGAGTACCAGGCGTTGCTGCCGCTGCGCGGCAAGATCCTCAACGTGCAGAAGGCCAGCCTCGCCGACACCCTGCGCAACGTCGAGATCGCCAGCATCGTGCAGGTCCTCGGCGCGGGCACCGGGCGGACGTTCGACCTCAACACCATGCGCTACGGCCGGGTGATCCTGATGGCCGACGCGGACGTCGACGGCTCGCACATCCGGACGCTGCTGATCACCCTGTTCGCCAAGTACATGCGGCCGGTGATCGAGGACGGGCGGCTCTACGCCGCGATGCCCCCGCTGCACAAGGTGATGACCAAGGGCCGCAACCCGGAGACCCACTTCACCTTCACCCAGCGCGAGATGGAGCAGAAGGTCGCCAGGCTGGAGAAGGCGGGCAAGACGGTGGTCAAGCCGGTGCCCCGGTTCAAGGGCCTCGGCGAGATGGACGCGGACGAGTTGTGGGAGACCACGATGAACCCGGCGACCCGCTCCGTGCGCCGCATCACCATGCACGACGCGGAAGCCGCGGAGGCCGCGTTGGAGTTGCTGATGGGCGAGAAGGTCGAGCCGCGCCGGGCGTGGCTCGTCGAGTCGTCCGCCCGGGTCGACCAGTCCGCGATCGACATCTGAGCCGCCTGACACACGAGGGAACGACCGACCATGGCACGCCGCAAGACCCCCACGACCAGGGTCGACCCGTCCGCCTTCGACCGCGCGGGCGCCCAGGTCTTCGACAACTCGCTCACCACCGAGATCGAGGACTCGTACCTCGAGTACGCGTACTCGGTGATCCACTCCCGGGCACTGCCCGACGCGCGCGACGGCCTCAAGCCGGTGCACCGCCGGATCCTGTTCTCGATGAACGAGCAGGGCTACCGCCCGACCAGCTCGTACGTGAAGTCCTCCCGCGTGGTCGGCGACTGCTTCGTGCGCGGCGCGCTCGTCTCCACGCCGGAGGGCCTGCGGCCGATCGAGGAGATCGAGATCGGCGACCTCGTCCTGGACGGGCGCGGCGAGCCGGTCGCGGTCGACGAGGTGTACGAGAACCCGGTCTCCGAACTGGTGCGCGTCACCTGGTCGGACGGCCACTCGATGCTCGTGACGCCCGGCCAGCGGTTCCACACCGGCGACGGCTGGACCGACGCCGACTGGACCGCCGCCCGCGACCTCGTCGGCGCCCGCACCACCGGCTTCGGCTCCGAACGGCACGCGAACCTGCTCGCCGACGGCGACGCGTCCGGTTTCGTGCTCGGCCTGGTGGCCGCGTCCGGTGACGTGCTCGCCGACCGGCGCGTGCGGCTGGAGTCGACCGACGTCCACGCCGTCGACATCGCGCACGGCTGGGCCATCGCGCACGATGTGACCGCGTCCCGGGAAAAGGACGGCGACCGGCTCACCCTCACCTTCGCCCGGCACGCCGGGCTCGAAGCGGCGGCGACCGGCCGGCTGGACGCCGTGCTGCGCGACCGGTCGTCCTGGACGCCGTTCCTCGCGGGCCTGTTCCTCGCGTCCGGCCACGTCCGCGACGGCCGCGACATCGTCCTGCCCGGCGGCGACGCCGAGCACGCCGTGCTGGCCGACGCGGGCCTGCGCGCCCGCCGTGCCGCGACGACCCTGACGATCACCGGCCGCGACGCCGCCGCGCTCGCCGTGGCGCTGCTGCGCTGGACGGGCGTCGGCCCGCGCCAGGACGGCCTGGTCCAGGTGATCCGCAACGCCCGCCACGCCGCCGACGAGCACTTCCTGCACGTCGTGTCGGTCGAGCCGGCCGCGCCGGACACCACCTACGACATCCAGGTGTCGAGCCCCGAGCACGCGTTCGTGGTCAGCGGCCTCGTCGTGCACAACTGCATGGGCAAGTACCACCCCCACGGCGACACCGCGATCTACGACGCGATGGTCCGCCTGGCCCAGGACTTCTCGCTGAACACCCCGTTGGTCGACGGGCACGGCAACTTCGGAAGCCCGGACGACGGCCCGGCTGCCTCGCGTTACACGGAAGCACGCATGTCGCCGGCGGCGATGTTGCTGGTCGGGGAGCTGGACGAGGAGACGGTCGACTTCCGGCCCAACTACGACGGCTCGTTGCAGGAGCCGTCGGTGCTGCCCGCGGCGTTCCCGAACCTGCTCGTCAACGGCACGTCGGGGATCGCGGTCGGGATGGCGACGAACATGATCCCGCACAACCTGGGCGAGGTCGTGGCGGCGGCGCGGCACCTGGTGACGCACCCGGACGCGACGCTGGACAAGCTGATGGAGTTCATCCCGGGCCCGGACCTGCCCACCGGCGGCGTGCTGCTCGGGCTGGACGAGGTGCGCAAGGCCTACGAGACCGGGCGCGGCGTGGTGCGGATGCGGGCCAAGGTCGAGACCGGGTTGCTGGAGGGCAGCCGGGGCAGGCAGGCGATCACGGTCACCGAGCTGCCCTACGGCGTCGGCCCGGAGAAGATCATCGAGAAGATCACCGACGAGGTGACGAAGTCCAAGCGGCTGACCGGGATCTCCGACGTCAAGGACCTGACCGACCGCGAGAACGGCACGCGCGTCGTGATCGAGTGCAAGGTCGGGGTGAACCCGCAGGCGTTGCTGGCGGACCTGTACCGGCTCACGCCGATGGAGCAGTCGTTCGGCATCAACAACCTGGTGCTGGTGGAGGGCCAGCCGCGGACGTTGGGGCTCAAGGCGCTGCTGGAGGTGTTCCTCAAGCACCGCTACGAGGTGGTCACGCGGCGCACCCGGTTCCGGCGGCGCAAGCGCGAGGACCGGCTGCACCTGGTCGAGGGCCTGCTCAAGGCGCTGCTGGACATCGACAAGGTGATCAAGCTCATCCGGGGCAGCGAGAACGCCGCCGCCGCGAAGGAGGGCTTGATGGCGAAGTTCAAGCTCTCCGAGATCCAGGCGACGTACATCCTGGACACGCCGCTGCGCCGGTTGACCCGCTACGACTCGTTGGAGTTGGAGGCGGAGCAGGAGAAGCTGCGCAACGAGATCGCCGAGCTGAGCAAGATCCTGGACGACCCGGCCGTGCTGAAGAAGGTCGTGTCGGCGGAGCTGGCGAAGGTGGCCAAGGACCTCCAGCAGGAGCGCCGGACCGTGCTGCTCGACGGTGACCTGAAGGAGGTGCTGGCGGCGTCGAAGCCCGCCGGTCCGCTGGAGGTCGCCGACGACCCGTGCCAGGTGATCCTGTCGGCGACGGGGCTGGTGGCGCGGACGGCGGCGGAGTCGGAGGAGTCGTCGGAGGCGCGTCGGCGCAACGGGCGGACCAAGCACGACGCGGTGGCGGCGACCGTGCACACGACGGCGCGCGGCCAGGTGCTGGTGGTGACGAACCGGGGCCGGGCGTTCAAGACCGACGTGCTGCCGTTGCCGGTGTTGCCGGAGCAGAGCGGCACGGTGTCGTTGAGCGGCGGCATGGCGGCCGGTGAGCTGGTGGGGCTGGAGGCCGGTGAGAAGGTCGTCGGCATCGCGCCGCTGACCGACACCGGGTCGCCGGGGCTGGCGCTGGGCACGCGGTCGGGCACGGTGAAGGTGTGCGCGCCGGAGTGGCCGGTGCGGTCGGACGAGTTCGAGGTGATCACCCTCAAGGAGGGTGACGAGGTGGTCGGCGCGACGTGGCTGGCCAGTGCGGACGAGACGCTGGTGTTCGTGACGTCGGAGGCGTCGCTGTTGCGGTACCCCGCGTCGCTGGTCCGCCCGCAGGGCCTGCGCGGCGGTGGCATGGCGGGCATCAACGTGGGGTCGGACGCGCGGGTGGTGTTCTTCGGCGCGGTGCGCACGGACGACGACGAGCACGGTGAGCCGATGGTGGTCACGTCGACCGGGCAGAGCGTGAAGGTGACGCCGTTCGCCGCGTACCCGGCGAAGGGCCGGGCGACGGGCGGCGTGCGGGCCCACCGGTTCCTGAAGGGCGAGACGGCCCTGGCCTTGGCCTGGGTGGGGCCGCGGCCCGCGGGTGCGGCGCGGAACGGGTCGCCGGTGGAGTTGCCCGTGCCGGACGAGCGCCGTGACGGTTCGGGGCACGCGCACCCGGGTCCGGACGTGGTCGGTCACCTGATCGAGCGCGACTGACAATCGTTTTCGATAAGCTCGGTGGTGTGACGACACGACTGAGCTTCGCCGACGCCGAGCGACTGCGGCGCGGGTGGGACGCGCGGCAGGAGCCCTTCCTGCCGCACCGGGACGAGGCGTTCGCCGTGCTGGCGGACGCCGCCGTCGGACGTCGGGCGCTCGACCTGGCGGGCGGGACGGGGTCGATCGCGTCACGGCTGGTCAACGCCGAGGTGACGGTGCTCGACGTCGACCCGGTGCTGCTGGCGATCGCCCGTGCCGCGCTGGGTGATCGGGTCGCGGTGGTGTCGGCCGACCTGGGCGCGCCGGGGTGGGGTGCCGGACGCGAGTTCGACGCCGTGGTCGCCGGCACCGCGCTGCACTGCTTCGGCCCGGACCGGCTGCGCGAGCTGTACCGGGAGGTCCACGACGTGCTCGCGCCCGGCGGCGTGTTCGCCAACGCCGACCGGATGCCCGAGGGCGGGCCTTCGTCGTCGGGCGACGGCCTGGCCGGGTGGCACGAGTGGTGGGCCGAGGCGTTGGCGCACCCGGCACTGGCCGACGCCGCGCGCGACCGGGTGGACGGCGAGTCGGCCGACTTCTACCCGCCGGCGTCGTGGCACGTGGACGCGCTCCGGGCGGCCGGGTTCGGCGAGGTCGCCGTGCGGTGGCGGCGGGACGACACGGCGGTGGTGGTGGCACGCCGCACCGGCTGACGACCGTTGCCGCCGGCAGGGCACTGAGGGTGAAGTGCGATGACTCACCGCGACGCCGATCACCGTGCCGGACCGCTTCCGCGTGCCGCGTCGCGAACGGCGTCCGGCCTCGGCCACCCGCACCCGGTGCTGTCGCCTGGTGGGTACGCCGGCCTCGCGTCCTCAGCCCTCCGGCCGGCCGCCGAGGAACACCGGGCCGTAGCGCTCCAGGTTGGCGTTGGGGTGCAGGATCGCGTGCAGGTTCAGGGCGTGCGCGTCGCGCTGGACGCGGTGCAGCGCCGGGCTGTCACCCCGCAGCACGTCGACCGCGTCCCGGGCCCGTAAGCACGCCTCGCCGAGGTCGCGGCGCACGCCGGCGCGGTCCTCCGGCGTCCACTCCTCGCCGCCGGCGGCCTTGAGGTCGACCACGGCGGCGGCGCGGCGGGAGTGGAACTCCGCCTCGTCGGCCAGCACCGTCGCCTCCCGCAGCCCCGATCCCCGTGCCGCGTCCACCGCCGCACGGGCCAGGCCGGCCGCGGGCGCGCTCACCGTGGCGCAGGCCGTGGGCGTGAACGGCGCGCGGAACATCGGCGCGGCGGCGTGGGGGTGGGCCCGCAGCACCGGTTCGAGGGGCAATACCCGTTCGGCGGGCACGAACACGTCCTTCGCCACCGTGGTCACGCTGCCGGTCGCGCGCAGCCCGGTGGTGTGCCAGTCGTCCACGACCGACAGGTCGACGAGCGGGATCGCCAACGCCACCGGCGCCCGGTCGGGCAGCAGCACCGCGGCGTTGGTGGTCCAGTGGCTCTGCGGCGCGCCGGTGGTGAACGCCCACCGCCCGTTGACCAGCACGCCGCCGCCGACTGGCTCGGCCGTCGCGGTGGGACTGAGGATGCCGGTCACCCGCACGTCCGGTTTGGCGAACACCTCGCACCGCACGTCGTCGGGGAACCGGCCGACCACCCACGTCGAGAGGGCCCACACCGCCGCCGTCCACGCCGCCGAGCCGTCACCGCGCGCCAGCTCCGCGACCACCCCGACCACCGTGGCCAGGTCCGCCTCGTGGCCGCCGTGCTCGGCGGGCACCCGCAACCGCAGCACGCCCGCGTCGGCCATCGCCTCCAACGACGCCTCGTGCAGCATCCGGTTCTCGTCGCCCCACTCGGCGTGGGCGCGCAGGACCGGGACGATCTCCGCGGCACGCCGCACCAGCTCGTCCTGCCCGGTGCCGTACGCCCCAGTGCGGTGCACCACCGTGCCGTGCCTCCCCCATAGGTGACCCGTGGCACACACCTTGGCGTGCTCCGCGCCACCAGACAACACCGGAATAGCCGGCGACCCGGTACGGTTGTGCGAGTTAGTTGAAAGCGCAACTACCGGATCGAGGAGTGGCCATGCAGTTCGGTGTCTTCACCGTCGGCGACGTGACGCCCGACCCCACCACGGGTCGGACGCCGACCGAGGCCGAGCGCATCAAGGCCATGGTCGCCATCGCGCTCAAGGCCGAAGAGGTCGGCCTGGACGTCTTCGCGACCGGCGAGCACCACAACCCGCCGTTCGTCCCGTCGTCGCCGACGACCATGCTCGGCTACGTCGCGGCGCGCACCGAGCGGTTGATCCTGTCCACCGCGACCACGCTGATCACCACCAACGACCCGGTGAAGATCGCCGAGGACTACGCGATGCTGCAGCACCTGGCCGACGGCCGGGTCGACCTGATCATGGGTCGCGGCAACACCGGCCCGGTGTACCCCTGGTTCGGCAAGGACATCCGCGACGGCATCGACCTGGCCATCGAGAACTACGCCCTGCTGCGCAAGCTGTGGCGCGAGGACGTCGTGGACTGGGAGGGCAAGCACCGCACGCCGCTGCAGTCGTTCACCTCGACCCCGCGCCCGCTCGACGACGTGCCGCCGTTCGTCTGGCACGGCTCGATCCGCAGCCCGCAGATCGCCGAGCAGGCCGCGTACTACGGCGACGGCTTCTTCGCCAACCACATCTTCTGGCCCAAGGAGCACTTCCAGCGGCTGATCACCTTCTACCGCGAGCGCTTCGAGCACTACGGCCACGGCGCCGCGCACCAGGCGATCGTCGGTCTCGGCGGCCAGGTGTTCATGCGCCGCAACTCGCAGGACGCCGTCCGCGAGTTCCGGCCGTACTTCGACAACGCCCCGGTGTACGGGCACGGCCCGTCGCTGGAGGAGTTCACCGAGCAGACCCCGCTGACCGTCGGCAGCCCGCAGGAGGTCATCGACAAGACGTTGACCTTCCGCGAGCACTTCGGCGACTACCAGCGCCAGCTGTTCCTGATGGACCACGCCGGCCTGCCGTTGAAGACGGTGCTGGAGCAGCTCGACCTCCTCGGCGAGATCGTGCCGACGCTGCGCCGCGAGTTCGCGGTCGGCCGCCCGGCCGACGTGCCCGACGCGCCCACCCACGCCTCGCTGCTCAAGACCGCCACCTCGGAGGCGAACGCCCGATGACGACGCTGACGGTCGTGGAGGCCGGGCTCGGGACGCCGTCGTCCACCCAACTGCTGGCGACCCGGCTGGCCGAGGCCACGCAACGGCTCGTGCCCGACCTGGAGGTGCGCACCGTGCACCTGCGGGACGTGGCGCGCGACATCGCGGACAACCTCGTCACCGGGTTCCCCGGCGCACGGCTGCGGGACGTGGTGGAGTCGGTGGTCGGCGCGGACGCGGTGATCGCCGTGACGCCGACGTTCAACGCGTCCTACAGCGGGCTGTTCAAGTCCTTCGTGGACGTGCTGGAGCCGGAGTCGCTGGCGGGCAAGCCGGTGCTGATCGCCGCGACCGGCGGCACGGAGCGGCACTCGCTGGTGCTCGACCACGCGTTGCGACCGCTGTTCGCCTACCTGCGGGCGGTCGTGGTGCCGACCGGCGTGTACGCCGCGTCGTCCGACTGGGGCGCCGACGGGCTGCCCGGCCGCGTCGACCGGGCCGCGGGGGAGCTGGCCGACCTGCTCGTCGGCCGGGCGCCCGCGAAGCCCGCCGGCACCGGGTTCGTGCCGTTCGACCAGCTGCTCGCCGGACGCTGAGCGGCCACGCGAGCGAGGCGGAAATGGACCTGACCACTGGTCCGGGTGCCGCATAGGGTTCGGCCCATGTCCGCCTCGCTGCACCTCGCGGTGCGCAACGCCGCCGTCCTGGCGACCGCCCTCGCCCGCACCCGCGGGCACGTCCTGATCAGCCGCGACGCGTTCCTCGCGATGAGCGGCCCGACCCTGCTGCGGGTGCTCGCGGTGCGGCCGGACCTCGACCCGGACGACTTCGCCGAGCTGGAGCTGCTGATCAAGCGGGCCGGGACGCGGGTCGTGGTCGAGGACTCGTTCGGCGGGATCGACGGCGCGGCGCTCGGCCTGATCCCGCGGCACCTGCCGGTGATGGTCCGGCCGCCCGCGCCCGCGCCGCCGCCCGCCCTGGAGGTCCGGCGCGTGCGCACGGCCGCCGAGTGGGCCGTCGCCGAGCAGGTCGTGGTCGACGGCTTCCCGCTGCCGGGCTTCCCGACCGGCAACGCGCTGCCCCTGGCGCTGAAGGACCGGGAGGGGTTCGGGCTGCACGCGGCGTGGCGTGACGGCGTCGTGGCCGGGGCGTGCCTGACCGCCGAGGCGGACGACGTGGTCGGCGTGTACTGGGTGACGACCCTGCCCCGGCACCGCTCGCGCGGCGTCGGCCGGGCGCTGCTGAACTCGGTGGTCAACGAGTACCCGACGCGACCGATGGCCCTCAGCGCGACCAAGCAGGGCCTGCCGCTGTACGAGTCGCTGGGCTTCTCCGTCGTCACGCAGGCCACGTGGTGGTCGAACACGGGCTGGTCGTGACCCCCGGACCCGCCGCGACGCCGCCGAATTCACCCGGTCCGCCGCCGCCCGGAGCAGTTACCTTGGGAGGATGACCGCAGAGGTGGGGCAGCGGTCCCGGCTGGCCGCGGTGGACAACCTGAAGGTGCTGCTCGTCGCCTGGGTGATCGGCGGGCACGCGCTCCTCGGGTACTCGGCGGTGGGCGGGTGGCCGTACGACGAGGTCAACGAGGTCACCTTCGAGCCGCACGTCGAGGCCGTGCTCGCCGCCGTCCTCGGCCCGTCCGGGCTGTTCCTGATGGGCACCTTCTACCTGCTGTCCGGCCTGTTCACCCCCGAGTCGGTGGCCCGCAAGGGCGCCGGCCGGTTCGTCCGGGACCGGCTCGTCCGCCTCGGCGTCCCGTTCGCGCTGTCGGCGCTGCTGGTGTGGCCGCTGACGCTGTGGGTGGCCTACCGCGCCGCCGGGCACGACGTCAGCCCGTGGTGGGTGTTCACCCACCGCGACCCGATGCTCGACTCCGGCTCGCTGTGGTTCGTGGAGATCCTGCTGCTGTTCTCCATCGCCTACGCGCTGTTCGGCAGGCCGCGCGTGACGCCGGTCGTGCTGACCGGCGGCCACCTCGTCGCGGTCACCGCCGGCGTCGTGGTGAGCACGTTCGCGGTGCGGCTGTGGTTCCCGGCGCGCAGCGGGCAGATCGGCGACCTGCACGTCTGGTGGTGGCCGCAGCTGATCGCCATGTTCGGGGTGGGGATCGTGGGCGCGCGCTCGGGCCTGGCGCAGCGGGTGCCGGAGCGGATGTGGCGCGGCAGCCGGGTGGTCGCGGCGCTGGCCATCGTGTCCGTGCCGGTGACCGCGATCGCCCTCGGCGTGTCCGACCTCGCCGGGCAGGCGGGCCCGTTCCTCGGCGGCTGGCGGTGGCAGGCGCTGCTGTTCGCCGCGGTGGAGGCGGTGCTCGTGGTCGGCGGGTCGGTGTGGCTGCTCGGGTGGGCGCAACGGCGGCTGACCCGGGACGGCCCGCTGGCCGTGGCGCTCGCCCGTGGCGCGTTCGCCGCGTTCTTCATCCAGGGGCCGGTGCTCATCGTGCTCGCGGTGGCCGCCCGGCCGTTGCCGTTCCCGGCCGAGGTGAAAGCATTCCTGGTGGCCGCGGTCGCGATCGCGGTGTCTTTCGGGGCGGGCTGGCTATTGACCTCGCGAACCCGTGCGGGCCGGTTTCTGTAATTCATTCGACGGCCGTCGTCAATGGGTTGAACAGGTCCGCCGGGTCAATGTCCCGGCGGTCCGCGCTCACCTAGTGGGAAGCACGGACGGGTGACGCCGGCGCGACACCGCGTGGTTTCCACACCGTGGGACACCTGGGCATACCCGAGACGTGGGTGCGCGCCCCCGTGTGGGAGACTTCGCGCCATGGCTCCTCTTCGCTTCGCCCTGCCCAACAAGGGCTCGTTGAGTGCTCCCGCGGCGCAAATGCTGGCCGAAGCTGGTTACCGGGTGAACAGGTCCGGCCGTGAGCTGATCGTGGCGGACCCGGCAAATGATGTGCAGTTCTTTTTCCTGCGTCCCCGCGACATCGCGGTGTACGTGGGCGAGGGGTCGTTGGACGTCGGCATCACCGGGCGTGATCTGCTGCTCGATTCCACCGTGTCGGCGAAGGAAATCCTGCCGCTCGGCTTCGGCCGGGCGTCGTTCTACTTCGCGTCCAAGCCCGGCGGCATCCACGACGCCGCGGGCCTGGAGGGCAAGCGGATCGCGACCAGCTACCCGAACCTGGTCGGGCACCACCTGGCCGACCTCGGCATCAAGGCGCACCTCGTGCGGCTCGACGGCGCGGTGGAGACCGCCGTGGAGCTGGGCGTGGCCGACGCGATCGCCGACGTGGTCGAAACCGGCATCACGCTGAAGACCTCCGGCCTGGAGACGTTCGGCTCGCCGATCCTCAAGTCCGAGGCCGTGCTGATCCAGGGCGACACGGTCGCCGACGCCCCGGACGCCGTGCGCGCGGTCGAGATCCTGCACCGCAGGCTCCAGGGCGTGCTGATCGCCCGCCGTTACGTGATCCTCGACTTCGACTGCCCGGTGGAGGCGCAGGAGGAGGCCTTCAAGCTGGTGCCCGGCATCGAGTCGCCCACCGTCTCGCCGCTGGCCCGCGAGGGCTGGGTCGCTGTCCGATCCCTCGTGCCGCGCGACGACGCGCCGTTCATCATGGACGAGCTGTGGCGCGTGGGCGCCCGCGCGATCCTGGTCAGCTCCCTGGACACCTGCCGCATCTAGCCACGCGCACCGCGAAAACTCCACGTCCCCACCCCGGGGACGTGGAGTTTTCGCGTTCCGGACGTTCGACTCACCCGTCCTCAACCCAGGACGCGCGGCTGCTAGATCCGGTCTAGCGGGCCGTCTCGCGCCTACTGGGTGAGAGGAGGTGGCGCGTGGAGCCGCTGCGCATCGCCGTGATCATCGGCAGCACCCGCGAGGGACGCGTCGGTGACGGCATCGGCCGGTGGGTCGCCGAAGTCGCGGCCGAGCGCGACGACGTCGAGCCGGTCGTGCTCGACCTGGCCGACTACGACTTCCCGCCGTGCTACCCGGGCCGGCCGACGCCGGAGATCCGGCGGTTCACCGGGCAGGTGGCCGACGCGGACGGGTTCGTCGTCGTCACCCCCGAGTACAACCGCAGCTTCCCGGCCTCCCTCAAGCAGGCCATCGACTACGCCTACGACGAGTGGCACGCCAAGCCCGCCGGGTTCGTCTCCTACGGCTACCGCTCCGAGGGCTTCCACGCCGTGGAACAGCTCCGAACAGTTTTCACCGAGTTGCACGTCATGACAGTGCGAACGGGCGTCGGCGTGAACCTGCTCGCCGACGAACCGCTCGACACCGAGCACCGCCGCCGGGCCGCGGCGGCGATGTTCGACCAGCTCACCTGGTGGGCGTCGGCCCTCAAGGATGCCCGCACCCGACGCCCTTACGTCTCCTAGCTGTGTTTCACCGAGAAGGGGGAACTCCATGAACGCCATCGAAACGTCGGGCCTGGTCAAGGTCTTCGGCGACACCCGCGCGGTGGACGGCGTCGACCTGACCGTGCCCGCCGGGACGGTGTACGGCCTGCTCGGCCCGAACGGCGCGGGCAAGACCACGACGGTCCGCCTGCTGGCCACCCTGCTACGACCCGACGAAGGGGAGGCGCGGGTGTTCGGTCACGACGTGCGCGCCGATCCGGACGCGGTGCGCCAACTAGTCAGCCTCACCGGGCAGTACGCCTCCGTCGACGAGGACCTGACCGGCACCGAGAACCTGGTCCTGCTGGGCAGGCTGCTCGGCCACACCCGCCCGCACTCCCGCGCCAGGGCCGGGCAGCTGCTGGAGGCGTTCGGGCTGACCGACGCCGCGTCCAAGCAGGTCAAGCACTACTCGGGCGGCATGCGTCGCCGCTTGGACATCGCGGCCAGCATCCTCAACACGCCGAAGCTGCTGTTCCTGGACGAGCCGACCACCGGCCTCGACCCGCGCAGCCGCAACCAGGTGTGGGACATCGTCCGCGCGGTCGTCGCGCACGGCACCACCGTGCTGCTGACCACGCAGTACCTGGACGAGGCCGACCAGCTCGCGTCCCGCATCGCGGTGATCGACCACGGCAAGGTGATCGCCGAGGGCACGAAGGGTGAGCTGAAGGCGTCCGTCGGGGTCGGCGCGGTGCACCTGCGCCTGCGTGACGCGGACCAGCGGGAACGGGCGCGGCAGGTGCTGGCCGGCGCGCTGGAGGCCGACGTGCAGCTGGACTCCGACCCGGTCGCGCTGACCGCGCGGCTCTCCGGCCGGGCCACCGAGCAGGCCGCCGAGGCGCTGGCCCAACTCGCCCGCGAGGGCATCACCGTCGACACGTTCTCCCTCGGCCAGCCCAGCCTGGACGAGGTCTTCCTGGCCCTCACCGACAAGAAGGAGGCGGCGTGACCGTCACCAAGGAAGCCGAGCTCCTGCCCGCGCCCAAGGCGGAGGACCTGGCGGCGGTGCTGCTGGAGACCGTGCAGCCGCGCCGGCCGAGCGCGCTGTCGGCGTCGCTCACGTTCGGCTGGCGCGCCGTGCTCAAGATCAAGCACGTGCCCGAGCAGCTGTTCGACGTCACCGCGTTCCCGATCATGATGATTCTGATGTTCACCTACCTGTTCGGCGGCGCGCTGGCCGGGTCGCCGGGGGAGTACATCCAGTACCTGCTGCCCGGCATCACGGTGACCAGCGTCGTGATGATCACCATGTACACGGGCGTCGCGGTGAACACCGACATCGAGAAGGGCGTGTTCGACCGGTTCCGCACGCTGCCGATCTGGCGGCCGGCGCCGATGGTCGGCTACATCCTGGGCGACCTGCTGCGGTACGTGCTGGCGTCCGCCGTGATCATGATGGTCGGCCTGATCCTGGGCTTCCGGCCCGGCGGCGGGTTCGTCGGCGTGGTGCTCGGCGTGGCGGTGCTGGTGGCGTTCTCGTTCGCGTTCTCGTGGGTGTGGACGATGTTCGGCCTGCTGATGCGCAGCGAGAAGTCCGTGATGGGCGTGAGCATGCTCTTCCTGTTCCCGCTGACGTTCCTGTCCAACGTCTACGTCGACCCGGCGACGATGCCGGGCTGGTTGCAGGCGTTCGTCGACGTCAACCCGATCAGCACCCTGGTCGAGGCCGTGCGCGCGCTGATGGCGGGCGAGTTCGACGGCGACGCCATGATGTGGACGCTCGGCTACGGCATCGTGTTCACCGTCGTGTTCGGCGCCCTGACCATGCGCCTGTACAACCGGAAGTGAGCTAGAGCCGGAAGCTCTCGTGTCCTGAGTAGACGCACGTCGCCCCGGTCGAGACGGTCTCCCTCAAGTGGGCCGCGAGACCGGGGTGGCGTTCGTCCAGCTTGCGCAGGGTGTCGCGGATGCGGGCGGTGACGGCTTTGCGGGCCCGTTCGGCTTCGTCGCCGAGCCTGCGGGTGCGACCGGCCAGACCGGCGGCGGTGCGCAGTTCCTCCAGCAGCGCGGCGCGTTCCCGGTCCAGGGCGGCGGCGCGGTCGTCGTCGAACGCGCGGTCGATCTCGTCGTCCAGCTGCGCCAGCCGACGCCGGTAGCGGGACTTCGCCTCGTCGTCCAGCACCGGGTCGCCGCCCAACCGCGCCGACACCACCGCCTCGGGCGCGAGCAACGCCACCGCGGCCACCGGCTCGCCCGGACTGCTCAGCAGCACGTGCAGATCGCGCAGCCCCTTGGAGTCCGGCATCCGCACCGTGACCCCGTCGTAGGACAACGCCCACACCTCGCCCTCACGCCGGAACTCGCGGACCGGCACCGACCCGGCCGGCTCCGACGGCGCGCCCTGCGCCCCCAACGCCTCCGCCAGGTGGCACCGCGCCCGCGCCACCCACGGCCGGGCCCGCATCCGCTCGGCCGACCCCAGCGCCGCGGTCAACTCGTCCACCGCGTCGTCACACCGACCGAGCGCCAAGTCCACCAGACCCAGCCACAGGTCCACCGGCCCGCTGATGTCGCACCCGTACAACGACACCAGCCACTTGCCCCGGTGCGGCGCCAACTCCTCGCGCACCCGCGCCGCCAGCTCCCGATCACCCGCCGCGTGGGCGAACTGGGCCCGGAACCGCAGCCACAGCGGCTCGAACGACGCGTGCGACCGGTCGTCCTGGACGGGCTGCTCGAGGTGGACCCGGGCGGCCGCCACGTCACCGCGTTCGAGGGCGGCGATGCCCGCCGGCAGCCCCGGGTACGGGTAGTTGCTCGCGAGGATCTCCGGCGCCAACTCGTCCAGCTCGGCGAACTTCCCCTGCAACACCAGCAACGCCCACCGCAGGTGCAGGTACATCATCCGGAACCCGGTGTGGTTGCTCGCGCCCAGCTCGATCGCCCTGGCCAGCAACGCCTCCGCCTCGACGAACCGGCCCTGCATCGCGGTGATGATCGACTGGTCGATCGCGGCCGAGAAGTTGAACCGGCTCATGCCCAGCCGCTCCGACAGCGCGACGAACGCGTGCAGCTGCTCGACGTAGCGCGGGTCGCCGAGCTCCACCAGCGCCACCCACCGGAACGACGTGGCGAAGTGCTCGACGGTGTGGTCGCCGCTGCGCCGCGACACGGTGATCAGCTCGTCGATCAACGCCAGCCGCTGCTCGGCGTTGCCGATGCCCACAGTCGTGTCGTGCACCGCCCACAGCCCTGAGGCCAACGCGTCGTCGTCGCCTCCACCCCGCGCCACCTCGGCGGCGTGCAGGCTCATCTCGCGCGCCAACACCTCCGTCGGCACATCGGGCGCCGGCCCGATCAACCGGCAGTACGCCTCCCGCACCACCGCGGTGGCCCGCGCCTCGTCCTCGGCGAACCGGTAGACCGCCAACGCGATCCGGGCGAACGGCTCCGCGTCGTCCAGCTCCCGCGCCAGCGCCGCCGCCTCGTCGAAGATCTTCCGCGCCTCCGCGGGCTCGGCGCAGTGGTACAGCTCGTTGCCGAGCTCCAACGCCACCGCGATCCGCCGCCTGGCGCCCTCGGCCCGCTCCAGCGCCCGCCGGTAGTGCCCGGCCGCCTCCTCGACCGCCATCCGCCGGCTCGCGTCCCGCGCCGCCGCCACGATCAGGTCCACCGCGCGGTCGGCCGCCAACCGGTCCCCGGCCAGGTGCGCGTGCCGGGCCAGGTCCGCCGGGAACACCTGCTCCGCGAGGTCGCCGTCCAACGCCTGCACCACCGCCGCGTGCCGTGCGTCCACATCGGACAGCGAGCCGTACAGCGCCTCGCGCACCAGGTCGTGCGCGAACGAGAACCGACCACCGCCCAACCCGTGCACCAGCCGTGCTTGCGCGGCCTGGTCGAGCAACCGGTCCACCGCCGGCACCGGCAGCGAGGCCGTGGCGGCCAACACCTTCCGGTGGAACTCGTGCCCCAGCACCGCCGCCGTCGTCAACAGGTCGCCGACCGGCGCGGGCAGCAACGACAACCGCCGCCCCAACGCGTCACGCACCCCGGGCGCGACCGCCGTAACCGACCCACCGCCGTGCCACAGCCGCGCCGTCTGCTCCACGAAGAACGGATTACCGCCCGTGCGCAAGTGCACCTCGGCCACGAGCTCCGGCTCCGGCTCGCGCCCCGCCGTCCGCGCCATCAACTCACCGACCTCGGCCGGCGCCAACCCGGTCAACGCCACCGTCGCGGCCCGACTGAGCAACGGCGTCATCAACGGCCTCAGCGGATGGCTCTCCGCGTCCACCTCGTTGTCACGATAAGTGCCGATCAGCAGCACCCGCTCGAACCACGTGTGCTGCGCCGCGAACTCCAACAACTTCAACGACGCCGAGTCCGCCCAGTGCAAGTCCTCCAGCACGACCACCACCGGCCGATGCTGCGACACCGCCACCAACGCCGAGGTCACCGCGTCGTACAGCGCGAAGCTCTCCGACCTGTGCTCCGAGGGCTCCTCACCGAGCAACACCGCCAGCGGCCCCCGGTCCACCGCCTCCCACTCCTGGACCGCCGCCGCCCGCCGCAACGCCCGGATCACCTGCACCCACGGCCAGTAACCGGGCGCGCTCTCGGAATCCCAACAGGACCCACCGAGCACCAACGCCCCCACCCGCCGCGCCCGCTCCGCCGCCCCGGTCACCAACGTGGTCTTACCGATCCCCGCCTCACCCGCGACCAGCACCAACCCACCGTGGCTGCCAACCGCACGGTCTACTTCCGCGCTCAGCACCCCGGCTGGGTGGTCACGTCCGATGAGTCGCATAGCAACCAGAAACTTAGCCCATCAGACCGACAACAGGCGTGCGTTCAGGCGATGTCCAGCACCAAAATTCGCTCACGTGTGCGAATCGCCCACCCCCGCCGCCCTACCCAAAGGAAGGGTTTCGTGTCATCCCGCCGACCTGGCTCCGCCCTACCGCGCGCGTCAAGGGGGCCTGTGCGTCCCTTGCCCGCCCCTCCGCCAATACCGGCCCCCTTGGCGCGTGTGGTAGCCCGTAGGGAGGTCGGTGGGATGACACGAAACCCGACCAACAACGGACCCGCCGCCGAACCACCCACCGGCCCGTCATCCTGCTGATCTGCCCGTCCGGCGAGGACTCTCTTAATCTTTAAAGCTCTTCCACCCCACCCGCCCCACCCACCGCACCCGCCCCGTCCACCGCACCCAACTCACCCAACCGCGCAAACGCCGCATCCACCGCCCCGGGCAACACCTCCGGATCGCCATCCGCCAACGCATTCCCCGCCGCGAAGCAGGCCATCGCCAACTGCGGCGCAAGCGCCGCCACCTCAGCCGACGCACCGCGCTCGAGCAGGTTGGCCCGGAGGATCTGGCACAACCTGGCGAACTTGCGCGCCGCACGGTCCCGCAGCTCCGGGTTCTCGCGCAGCAGCCGTTCGTGCGTGCGGTAGTGCTCACCGTCCGCCGTCAGCTCTCGGCACAGCTCCGTCGCCACCACCCGCAGCTGCGCCAGCGCGCCCGCCAGGTCGGTCACCGGCGGCAACGCCCGGTGTCGTTCGCTCAGCGCCTCGACGATCGCCTGCTCGTCGGAGAACACCACTTCCTGCTTGTCGCCGAAGTAGCGGAAGAACGTCGTGCGACCCACCTCGGCCCGTTCGGCGATGTCGGTGACCGTCACTGCAGCGAACCCGCGTTCGTCGAACAGCTCGAACGCCGCCTCCACGATCTGTTCCCGCGCGCGCTGCTGCTTGCGCAAGCGCAGCGGCATCCGTTCCGACATGGCCTCAGCATAGCGGCCCCGGTACGAAGTCCGGTACGGTACTGAGTACCACTTCGAACTACGTACCAGGAGCGACCATGGGCACCACGGGCACCACATTGATGACCGGCGCGAGCCGTGGCCTCGGCCGCGAAGCCGCCGAACACCTGCTCCGCCACCACCCGGACCGGCACCTGCTCGTGCTCAACCGCAAGCCCGGCCTGGCCGCCGAACTGACCGCGGTCACCGGCAACCGCAACGTCTCCGAGGTGGTCGGCGACCTGGCGTCGTTCGCCGACATCCGCCGCGTCGCCGCCGAGGTCGAGGGGCCGCTGGAGGGGTTCCTGGGCAACGCGGGCTTGCAGATGGCGACCACCCGCAAGCTCACCGCCGACGGCTTCGAGATGACCTTCGGCGTGAACGTGCTGGCCTACCACCTGCTGCTGAACCTGCTCCTGCCGCGCTTCACGAACCCGGCGCGGATCATCGTGGTCGGCAGCGACGTGCACGACGCCGACCTCAACACCTTGGGCCTGATCCCACCGCCGCGCTGGGACCACCCGCGCGAGCTGGTCAAGCCGGGCAAGGACTCCGGCAGGGAGGGCAGGCGGGCCTACGCCACCAGCAAGCTCGGCGTGATCTACCTGGTCCACGCGCTGCGGCGCCGGCTACCGGAGGGCGTGGACGTCTACTCCTACAACCCCGGGCTGGTGCCGGGCACAGAGCTGTCGCGCGACGCCGGTCGGCTCGGCCGGGCCGCGTTCCGCGCGGTCGGCAAGGCGCTGGTCGCCCTGCCGGTCGCCACCACCCCCGCCGAAGCCGGCCGACTCCTGGCGGAGGCGATGGCGGGACCGCGCCCCGGCGAGAGCGGTTCCTACATCAACAAGGGCAAGGTGGTCCCGTCATCGTCGGAGTCCTACGACGAGCGACGCGAGGAGGAACTGTGGGCCACCGCCAACGAACTGTGCGGCCTCTGAGGCGTCCCGCACAACGCTTTCACCGCACGGGCCTTCTTACCCCCATCCGCACCTTCCCCACCCGCACCGGGCCGCTCACCGACAAGCGGCCCGGCGCGGCCCGCGTCACCCGAGGGGCTCGACCCAGATGTTGCGGAACCTGACGTTCTCACCCGGATCACCGTGGTCCTGCAGCCGCAACGGCCCCGCCGTCGGCCCTTCCGCCGCACCACCACCGGTCGGCCCGTCGACCACGAAGTCCTGATGGACCGTGACCCCGTTCCACACCACCGTGACCCGCGCGTTCGCGATCTTCACCCCCGCGCTGTCGAACCGGGCCGCCCGGAACGTGACGTCGTACGCCTGCCACGTCTGCGGCGCGCTGCCCGCGTTGACCGACGCCGCCCGCTTCAAGTAGACGCTCCCCGCCTCATCGGCGCCCAACGGCTGCTTCCCGAAGCTGTCCAGGATCTGCAACTCGTACCGGTCCTGGAGGTAGACACCGCTGTTGGCCCGCTGCTGCCCGGTCACGTTCGACGGCAGGTTCGGCAACCAGAACTCCAGGTGCAGCTTGAAATCCCCGAACACCTGCCTGCTGCGGATGTCGCCGCCGAGCGCCTCCATCGACCCGCCCGCCACCGGCCACGACGGGGCGCTGCCGTCGGCGTTGCGCCAGTTCTCCGTGCCGCCACCGCCGTACAGGACGACGCGCTGGGCCGGGGCGACCGTCAGGTAGTCCAGGTTCACGTGCCCGACGTCCCCGCTGTCCACCCGGTACGCGATGGTGTTCGCGCCCGCCCGCAGCGTCAACGCCTCGGTGTGCGTCGCCCACGTGTCCCACGTCCCCGTATCGGCCAACGCCACCTGCCTGACCTTCGCACCGTTGACGTACACGCTCACCGTCTTGGTCCCGGACGACGGGTTGGGCCCGTTGCTGTAGCGCAGGCCCACGTTGTGCGAGCCTGCCGCCGCCGCGTTCACCGCGAACCGCGTGGTCGCACCCTGAGTCCCGTACCCGTCGACGAATCCCGAGCCCGAGTAGCCGGTGTGGTCGGTGTTGACCCCCGCGCCGCCGGACAGGGCCGCGCTCTCGGCCTCGAACGACTGCGTGGCCGACGGCGCGGCGCCGACGAGGTTGTTGAGGGTGTACCAGGCCTCGGTGTTCCACAGCGGCACGCCGGTGTTCGACGAGAACGGCCGCGGCGAGCGGAGGTGCACCACCCGACCGGCCTTGAGACCGTTGAGCTTCAACGTGACCTTCCGGCCGTCCGCGGACACCGCCGCGGAGGCGACCGAGAGGCTTTCCTGGTCCACCTTCGGCCCGCCGTACGTCGGCGCCGCCGCGTACCGCCACTGCGTGGCCCGGTACCGACCGGCGAGCCCGGCCGCCGTCTCCGCCGACAACGGCTGGGTGTACTCGATCTCGAACCCTCCCGCGATCGCCCGCATCGCCAGCACGTCGAACGTCCGGCCGCCGTTGGGCGCGAGCTTCTGCAGCCCGTACAGCAGCTTGCCGTCCTGGCCCCAGTTGCCGCCGTCCCCGATGCCGCCGACGTAGATCGCGCCGTCCGGACCGAGGCTGATCCGGTTCACGCCGGCCTCCAGCCCCTGCGTCATCCGGAACACCGCGCCCTGGTACTCGCCGTTGACCTTCTCCAGGAACGCGCGCTGCAACCCGCCATACGTCACGTCACCGAAGACCATCTGCCCGGCGTAGACGCCCTGGGTGAGCTGGACGGGCGTGCTGGGGGAGTTGGCGATCTCGTTCTGCGGCAACCACAACACCGGCGGGCTGACCGGCTTCGCGTCGAACGGGCCCGCCGGGTTGGTGTAGTGGTTGAAGAACCGGTCCTGCTTGATGTGCACCATCTTCGACGCGGGCAGGTAGCCGCCCTGGTTGTCGTTGACGAAGATGCCGCCCTCCGGACCCCAGCCAATCCCGTTGGGCGTGCGCAGGCCGCCCGCGATGTAGCTGACCTGCCCGGTCGCGCGGTCCACCTTCACCGTCGTGCCCCGGTTCGCCGCGGGCTGCGGGTTGGTCGTGGCGCCGCCCTCGTTGATCGCGACGGAGAGGCTGAGGTAGAACGCCCCGCTCTGGTACAGCAGGCCGAACGCGAACTCGTGGAAGTTGCCGCCGTACGGCCACGACGCCACCGCGCGCGACTGGTCGATCACGTCGTCGCCGTTGGTGTCGGTCAGCTCGGTCAGCTGGTGCTTCTGCGACACGTAGATCCTGCCGTCGAGCACCTTCAGGCCCATCGGCTCACGCAGGTTCGTCGCGATCCGCTTGGTGGTGACCCGGTCCGGCGAGGTGGCGCCGGTGACGTTGCCGAGCACCCAGACCTCGCCGGTGTCGGTGCTCTTGCCGTCCCAGGTGGCGATGGCCAGGCGGCCGTCGGGGAACCAGTCCATCGCGCTGACCCGCGGCTGGAAACCGGTGGGGCGCAGGGTGGTCAGCGTGTAGTCCGGGTGCACGGAGTTGAGCGGCAACCCGTCGCCGGGGGAGTCGGAGCCGGTCGCGCAGTCCTTGCGGCCGGGCGCGGTGACCCGCACGACGTCCGCGTCCGTGCTCAGCGCCGAGTTCGGCACGACCGTGAAGCCGGTGGCGCCCGGCGGCCTCCACTGCAACGTCAGCTGCTGCCCGCCGTCGCGCTCGAAGTGGTCGATCAGCAGGGAGTGGTAGCCGGTCGACAGGGTGACCGTGCCGTCCTTGGGGTCCGGACCGTGCAGCCCGTCGTGGTCGACCACGACGCCGCCGTCCACGGTCAGCCGCGACCCGTCGTCGCTGAGCAGCCGGAACGCGTAGGTGCCCGCCTGCGTGACGTTGAGGTTGCCGGTGACCTGGGCGACGAACCGGTCGGCGAACCCGAAGTCGGTGGTCGTCGTCCAGTCGACGGTGGGCATGAGCTTGTCGACGTTGGGCGTCTGGGCGGGCTTGAGCGCGCAGAGCTTGTCCAGCGGCACCTGGACGTCGAAGACCCGCAACGTCACGCCGGGCTCTTGGGGCGGCACGGCGTCGCCGCGGGGATCGGCCGTCGCCGGTAGTCCCGAGCCGCCGATCAGCAGGGCTGCCGCTAACAGACCGAGGGCGGGGTTGCGCGTCCGTCGCGCTGTCCATCTCATGATCCATGCTCCAGGAGGGCAGGGACGACCACGCGGTGTCCGACGTCGTCGTCGCACGGTTGCAGGGTCCGCACGCGGTGGCGGGGTGTGGCAGGGGAGCTGTGGTCGGGTCACAGGGGATGGGCGGAACGTGGTGAACGGTAGGTCGCCGGCAGTGGTCTAGTCCAGAACTTTCGCTGATTCTGACCGGACTTTTGTCTGGTTCTTACATAAGTCTTCGGGGTTGCGGACCCCCGACTCTTTCTCCGCGCCCATGCCCGCCCTATGCTTCTGGGAGCGCTCCCAGAGCGCAGCCCGGCTCGTGCCCTGCCAACGGCGGTGAAGGGACCAACGACGTGAGGTTGTTACTGCTCGTCTCGCTGATAGCCCTGACCCTCGCCCCACCGGCCGCGGCGGCGCCGGGCGAGTGGATCGAGGCGGAGGGCGGCGCCCTGTCCGGCGTCGTGGTCGAGACGTCCGTCGAGGGTTTCTCCGGCGCCGGTTACGTCGGCGGGTTCGACGAGGCCGCCGACCACGTGAGCATCACGATCCCGGACAGCCCCGGCGGGCTGCACGACCTCACCGTCCGCTACGCCGCGCCCTACGGCCCGAAGCAGACGGCCGTCTCCCTCAACGGCGCCTCCGTGGGAGAGGTGGCGCTGGCCGAGAACCCCGGCTTCACCGAGGCCACCGGCGCGAAGCTGCTGCTGGCCGAGGGCGACAACACGGTCACCTTCACCACCGGCTGGGGCTGGTACCTGATCGACGCGATCAAGGTGACCCCCAGCGCACCTCCCGCGCCCGGCGTCCACGAAGCCGAGGACGGCGAGCTGAACGGCACCGTGGTCGAGTCGAGCGTGGCCGGCTTCTCCGGTCGCGGTTACGTGGCGGGCTTCGACACCGGCACGGACAACGTGACCATCACGATCCCGGACAGCCCCGGCGGCCTGCACGACCTCACGATCCTCTACGCCACCCCGTACGGCGCGAAGACGGCGTCGCTCTCCCTCAACGGCAGCGGCCTCGGCGACGTGCAGTTCCCCGAGCACCCGACGTTCACGTCGATCCCGGCCGGCAAGGTGCTGCTGGTCCCCGGCGACAACACGGTCACCATCACCAACAACTGGGGCTGGTACCTGATCGACGCCATCAAGGTGACGCCCAGCGCGCCGCGCGGCCCGCACCAGGTCACCGGCGCGTTGACCGACCCGGCCGCCACCACCGAGGCCAAGGGCGTGATGCGCTACCTGGCCGACAACTACGGCGAGAACATCCTGTCGGGTCAGCAGGACCAGGCGAGCATCGACTGGGTCGAGCAGAACATCGGCGAGGCGCCCGCCATCGGCGGCTACGACCTGATGGACTACTCGCCCAGCCGGGTCGAGCGCGGCACCGTCGGCCGCGACGTCGACCACGCCCTCGCCTACGACCAGCGCGGCGGTATCGTCACCCTGGCCTGGCACTGGAACGCCCCGTCCGGCCTGATCGACCAGCCGGGCAAGGAGTGGTGGCGCGGCTTCTACACCGACGCCACCACCTTCGACCTCGCCGCCGCCCTCGCCGACCCGACCTCCACCGACTACCGGCTGCTGATCCGCGACATGGACGCGATCGCCGTGCAGCTCAAGCGCCTCGCCGACGCCAAGGTCCCGGTCCTGTGGCGACCGCTGCACGAGGCCGAGGGCGGCTGGTTCTGGTGGGGCGCCAAGGGGCCCGGCCCGGCCAAGCAGCTCTACCGCCTGCTGCACCAGCGGCTGGTCGGCCACCACGGCCTGCACAACCTGATCTGGGTCTGGAACTCCGTCTCGCCCGACTGGTACCCCGGCGCCGACGTCGTCGACGTGGTCAGCATGGACTCGTACCCGCCGCAGGGCGACCACGGTCCGGTGATCGGCCCGTACGAGAAGCTGGTCGACCTCGGCGAGGACCGCAAGCTCGTCGCCCTGGGCGAGGTCGGCTCCATCCCGGACCCCGACCTGGTCCGCGCCTACGAGGCCCGCTGGTCCTGGTTCGTCACCTGGAGCGGCTCGTTCATCCAGGACGGCGTGGTCAACCCGCGCGACTTCGTGCACCGCGTGTACGACCACGCGAACGTGATCACCCTCGACGAGCTGCCGGACTTCAAGACGACCCAGGGCGACTGCGCCGCGACCATGCGCGTGGTGGCGCAGTGGGGCACCGGGTACCACGTCGAGATCACCGTGCGGCACCAGGAGAACTCGCCGTCCGCGGGCTGGCGGGTGAGCTGGCCGTTCCCGAACGGGCACGTCCGGCACGCCTGGGGCGCGACCATCACCACCGACGGCACGACCGCGACGGCCAGGAACGTCTCGTGGAACTCGGCGATCAAGCCGGGTGAGAGCGTCACGTTCGGGTACCTCGCCAGCGGCTCCCCGACAGCGCCTGCGTTGACTTGCGCTATCGGGTGATCACGTCCGGTGGACCGGCGGGAGCGAACAGGGGACCGGACGCGGTGTCCGCACCCACCTCCCGCCACCACCGGGCTTGTTCCGGTGTCGTGACGTCGGCGGCGGTCACCCCGACGCCGGCGTCACGCACCACCTCCAGCACACCGGCCAACGCCCGCGCCACCGCCGTTCCCGGTCGCGTGGCGGGCGACCGCGCCATCCGCACCGCCCGCACCGGCACGCCGTCGAGCAGGCGCGCCAGGTCGTGCGGCGCGGCGGTGAAGTCCTCCACCTCGACGCCCACCCCGTCCTCGACCAGGTACCTCAGCGTGTCGGCCGCGTCGCCGCGCTCGCCGGAGAACGCCTGACCGGGCGCGCCGAGCCGCAACGACGACGCGGGCAACCCGGTGTCGGACAACGCCTCCCGCACCACGGCGTGCAGCTCCGGGTCCGCCGCCTGGCTCGGCGTCAACGCCCACCGCACCGGCAGGTCGCGGCCCCGCTCCCGCCGCCACGACCGGGCCTGCTCGCACGCCGCGCGCAGCGCCCACGTGCCCAGCGGCACGATCAGCCCGGTGTCCTCGGCCAGGGCGAGGCACTGCTCGTGCGGCAGCGCGCCCGCCGTCGGGTGGTCCCACCGCAGCACCGCCTCGGCCGACTCCACGCGCCCGTCCGCCAGCCGCACCACGGGCCGGTACAGCACCGTGATCTCGCCGTTCTCCCACGCGCCGGGCATGGTCGCGGCCAGGCTGAACGCGCGCCGGTCCCGACCGTCCCGCGCCGGGTCGTACAGCTCCCACTGCCTGCGCCCGTTGCCCTTGGCCCGCCGCAACGTCAGGTCGGCCGAGTCGAGCAGGTCCGAGGGCGCCGAGTCGCGCGGCGGCCGGTGCACCACGCCGATCGTCGCCGACACCGCCACCCGATTGCCGCCGGAGTCGAACGGCGCGGACAACAGGTCGTTGATCCGGCGGATCGTGGTCACCACGTCGGGGGTGGTCGGGGTGTTCTCGATCAGGATCGCGAACTCGTCGTGCCCGAACCGGGCCACCATCGCGTTCTCCTCGGCCACGACCGCGCCCAGCCGGCCGGCGACGACCTTGAGCACGTGGTCGCCGACCTCGCGGCCGAGGCCGCCGGTGATCCGCGAGAAGCCGTCCAGGTCCAGGTGGAACACGGTGACGCCCGTGCCGGGATCGGCCGTGCGCAGCGCCTGCTCCAGCCTGCTGGTGAAGTACTGGCGGTTGGGCAGCCTGGTCAGCACGTCGTGCAGCGCCTGGTGGTTGAGCTGGCCTTGCAGCAGGTTGACGTCGGTGGCGTCCTCGGCGAGCACGATCACCTGGGCGTGGCCCTCCAACCGGCGCAACGGCGACAGCGTGAGCGTCACCCAGGCCGGCTCGCCGTCGCCGCGCAGCAGCCGGCGCGGCTGGGTGACCGACCCCGTGCCGCCGTCGGCCAGCTCCGCGAACTCGGCGCGCAACGCCGTCCGCTCGTCCGGGTGCGCCAGCTCGAACAGCGACGACCCGGCAAGCTCGGCGGGCGGGCGGTCCACGATCCGGGCCAGCGCGCCGTTGGAGCGCACCAGCCTGCCGTCCGGGTCGGCCGTCGCGATGCCGGTGGACAGGTGGTGCTCCAGCAGCTCGAACCTGGCCTCGCCGTACTGGAGCTCCACCTGCGCCTCGCGCATCGCCTTGTACAGCGAGCGGCCGAGCTGCTCCTGCTGGGTCAGCACGGTGGCGCGGGTCTTGTCGACGAAACCGGCCGAGAGCGAGGCGATCACGTCGACCACGCGTTCGCGCAGCTTGTCCGGCGGCGCGAGGGAGGACATGCCGAGCAGGCCCTTGCTCACGATCTCCACCGAGACCCGCAGCGCCTCGGCGGTGGTGCAGTTCAGGTCGACCAGCACCGCGCCGACCTCGTGGCCCGCGCGCTGCGCCAGCGACTCGGTCGCCACGCCCGCGCACAGCCGTTCGACCAGCCCGAGCAGCTGCCGTTCCAGCTCGACGGCGGTGAGCGGGACGAACGTGCGGGAGCTGAGCAGGTAGGCCCACTTCTTCGCGAGCTTCGTCCGGGCCCGCAGCCCGTCCGCGTCTCGGGGGACCGCGGCGGTCATCACCGACCCCCGGCTACCGGCTCACGGTCCGGCTCCGGCTTGCGGCCGACGCCCGCCCAGACCCGGGTGTCGTCCTCGTAGGTCCTGGCCACGCTCGGCACTGTGGTGTCGATGCCCTCGGGCACCCAGTCCAAGTCGGTCATGGCGCGCTCCGGGCTTTCGCGAATCGGTCGAGGGGACGGGCGGACCAGAACATCCAACCGCTCGCGACGCACGGGCACCAGCGGATTCGACCAACTTGACTCCAATGCGCGATCCCGCCGGGCTCCGAACGGCGCATAGAGTGCACGCCGATGACCGCCAGTGCGAATGCCGGGAAAACCGAGGTGCCCACGGTTCCCGGGCGATTACCGCTGCTCGGGCACACCGCCGCCATCCTGCGACAACGGCTCGCCTTCACCACCGAGCTGCGGACCCACGGCCTGGGTCGTGCGGGTCTACCAGGGCAAACTACCGCTGCACTTCGTCACCACCGCAAAATTGGCGCACCAAGTGCTCACCGGCGACACGGACAAGTTCGACAAGGGCCTCTTCATCGACAAACTGCGGCTGGCGTTCGGGAACGGCCTGGTCAGCACCGACGGCGAATTCCACCGCCGGCCACCGCGGATGATCCAACCCACCTTCCACCGCCGTCCGCTCACCCGGTATTCGGAGACGATGACCGCACTGGCCGCCGATCCGGCGAATTCCTGGCGGGATGGACAAGTGCTGGAGTTGGGCCGGGTCATGCAGGACCTCGCGATCACCGTGATCGGCCGGACGCTGTTCTCCACCGACTTCGCGCGGTCGGTGAGCGCGGAGATCCGGGCGCACACGCCGACGCTCATCCGGCTCGGCGTGGTCCGGGCCCCTGTCGCCCGCCGGGCTCGAGAAGCTGCCCCGGCTGCCGTACTTGCGGCGCGTGATCACCAAGGCTTTGCGCCACTACCCGTTGTGGCTCATGCTGCGGCGCGCCGACACGTCGGTCTCCTTGGGCGATGTGCGGGTGCCGGCGGGCCGGAGGTCGGCTTCAGCCCGCACGCGCTGCACTACGATCCCCGCTACTACGACGACCCAGCGCGGTTCGACCCCGCCGTGGGCACGCGTGACGCGGCGGTGTGCGGCCTGCCCGCCACGGACTGCTCGACGTCGGAGACGCTGCGCGCGGCCGAGGCGCCGTACTTCCGCAGTCCGCTGAGGGCCTGCGCGCTGTCCGGCTACGGCCACTCGATGAACCTCGCGCCCAACGCGCGGGACTACTGCTCGGCGGTCTCCTCCTGGGTCTCGCAGGAGGTCGGCCGCTGACCGGTGGTGCGGGGTCCGCACGCGCCGCGGAC
>NZ_JBEOVG010000096.1:0-35152 GCF_040295345.1 Actinosynnema sp. NPDC002837 | reverse complement strand
CTTGTGTGGGTGTGGGGTGTCATTCCGTGTCACCTCCCCAACCCCCCGCCGCGGGGGCCGCCCCGGCCCGGGGGGGTGCTCTCTACCACCAGGGGGGCGGGGGGGCGGGCGCCGGCCGCGACGAGCGCGCGCATCAGCGCGACGGCGAACCGTTCCCGCATCGGGTGCGCGGCGGCCACGTCGGTCAGCTCCGGGACGAGGTCCGCGCCGTGGCCGAGGTCGACCTCCGCGGCGAACCGGTCCTCCATGGCCGTCAGGCGCAGCCCTTCGAGCCGGGTGACGGCCGCGTCGAACGCCTCGCTGTCGGGCAGCCCGACGTCCTGCATGGCCGCGCCGCGCCACAGCGCGAGGGCCTCGCGCAGCAGCCGCACCCGCTGGGGGCCGTCCTCGTTGCGGGCGCGCGTGACGAGGCGCTCGAACCGGACGGCGTCCACGGCGTCGGGCGCCACGACCAACCGGTAGCCGTTCGGCTGCCCCTCCACCGACCCGTCCGGCAGCGCCTTGCGCAGCCGGGAAACCAGGCGCTGCAACGCGTTCGCCGCGTCGGAAGGCGGGTTCTCGCCCCAGATCCAGTCGACGAGCGCGGACTTCGGGACCACGTGACCCGGTTCGAGCGCGAGGGCGACCACCAACCCGCGCAACCGCGCGCCCGGCACGTCGGCCAAGACGCCGTCGTCCGTGCGAACCTCGAATGGCCCCAGCGTCCCGATCTGCACGCGGCCGATTGTGTCACGGAGCGTCGGCAGGCCTCTGACGAGCACGAACCCGTCCGATCAGCAGAAGCCCGCGTCCACCGCGCCGCCGCACGAGGACCGCCCGTCGCCGACCGGGCCGGGGCGCGCCACCGCTCGTGACGCGCCCCGGCCCGCCGCGCTACTTCAGCCGCACGGGCAAGGAGCGGTGACCGTTGGAGATGAACGACTGGCCCGGCTCCAGCTCGTGCGGCGCCACCGCCAGCTCCATCCCCGGGAACCGGGCGAACAGGGCCGGCAGGGCGATCTCCGCCTCCATCCGCGCCAGGGGTGAGCCCAGGCAGTAGTGGACGCCGTGGCCGAACGCCAGGTGGGTCTTGTCGGCCCTGGTGACGTCGAACCGGTCGGCGGTCTCGCCGTGCACCGATCTGTCCCGGCCCGCCGCCGCGTAGGCCGCCAGGATCGCCTCGCCCTGGCGGATGACGACACCGTCACCGAGCTCGATGTCCTCCACGGCGTACCGCAGGGGCAGGTTCGCGATCGGCGCCTGCCAGCGCAGGGTCTCCTCGATCACGTCCGCCCAGCCGCTCGTGCCCGCGCGGACCGCGGCCAGCTGCTCCGGGTGGGTCAGCAGGGCGGTGATCGCCTGGTCGAGCAGGTTCACGGTGGTCTCGTAGCCCGCCGAGATCACCAGGATCAGGGTGTCGACGAGCTCGGCTTCCTCCAGCTTCGAGCCGTCGTCCTCGCGCACCGCGATCAGGCCGCTGGCCAGGTCGTCACCGGGGTTCTCCCGCTTCGCCGCGACCAGCTCGTGCATGATCCCGTACAGCTGCACGGCGTTCGCCTGCGCCGCCGCGGCGGTGATCGTGGTGTCGAAGACGCCGTCGACCACCGTCCGCAGCTCCGACCGCGCCTCGGCGGGCACGCCGAACAGCTGGCAGATGACCTCGATCGGGATCGGGTAGGCGTACCGCTCCCGCAGGTCGACCGGCTGCTCCGCCGCGTCGAGCTCGTCCAGCAGCCGGTCGGTGATCCGCTCGATCCACGGCCGCATCGCCGCCACGCGCCGCGCCGTGAACGCCTTGGACACCAGCGAGCGCAGGCGACGGTGCTCGCCCCCGTACGCGGTGAACATGTTCTGCACCGAGACCCACAGGTGCAGCGGCCAGTCCTCGGAGATCTCACCGGTGCCGAACGCGGGCCAGTGCTGCCGGGCGTCCTTCGAGACGCGGGGGTCGCCGAGCAGGTCGCGCAGGGTCTGCTGGCTGGTCACCGACCACGCAGGAACCTGGCCAGGGAGCTCCACCAGGGTCGCCGGCCCTCGCGCGGCGATGGCTGCGGACTCGGCGTGGAGGTCACGGCCGGTGGGGTCGAGGACGATGGGTTCGGCTGCACGTTCCAACGGGGCTCTCCAGGTGACTCGTCGGGCTGGACGGGCACGGCTACCGGGGTGAAACGCACGGGGAGCGCGCTGAGCGCGCGGTGGAACGGGCCCGGCCGCCAGACCAGCTCCTCGACGGGGACCGCCAGGCGCATGTCGGGCAGGGCGTCGAGGATCTTCTCCATCGCCACCGACGCGATCAGCCGGGCCGGTTGCTGCGCCGGGCAGGCGTGCACGCCCGCGCTCCACGCGAGGTGCGCCCGGTTGCCCGAGCGCTGCTGGCCGACCAGCGCGGGGTCGTTGTTGGCCGCCGCGAAGCTGATCACCACCGGCTCGGCGGCGGGCAGCCGGACACCGGCGAAGTCGGTGTCCTCGAGCGGGTAGCTCGCCGAGTAGTTCGCCATCGGCGGGTCGGTCCACAGCACCTCGTCGAGCGCCTCCTCGACCGGCAGGCTGCCGCCGGAGAGGTCGCCCGCGAACCGGTCGTCGGCCAGCAGCAGCCGGATGCCGTTGGCGATCAGGTTCTGCTCGGGCTCGGTGCCCGCGCCCATGAGCAGGACGAGCTGGTGGATCAGCTCCTCGTCGGTCAGCCGGGCCGGGTGGGCCATCATCCACGAGGGCATGTCGTGGCCGGGCCGCTGCCGCTTGAGCGCGACCAGCTCCACCATGCACTGCGTCAGCTCGGCGTTGGCCTGCTCCGGGTCGACCATGTCGAAGATGGAGCTCATGGCCTTGAGCAGCCGGTCACCGAGCTCCGGCGGGCAGCCGTAGAGGTGGTTGAACATCATCAGCGGCAGCAGCTTCGCGTACTCGCCGCGCAGGTCGGCCTCGCCCTTGCCGGCGAACCTCGCGATCAGCAGGTCCGCGGTCTGCTCGACCTGGCCGCGCAGCGCGTTCGGGTCGACCCGGCTCAGGCTGTCGGTGACCGCGGCGCGCAGCCGCGCGTGCTGGGCGCCGTCGGTGAACAGGGCGTTCGGGCGGTACATCATCATCGGCAGCACGGGGGAGTCCGGCGGCATCTTCGCCTGCCAGCGGCGGGGGTCGCGCGGGAACGCGCTGGGGTTGCGCAGGACGTCCAGGGCCGCGGCGTAACCGACGACGAGGTGGGCGGGCACACCGGGCGCCAGCTCGACGGGCGCGACCGGCCCGTGCTCGCGCAGGGCCCGGTAGGTGGCGGCCGGGTCGGCGGCGAAGTCGGGGCCGTGCAGGGGCGTCCGGCCGTGGTGTGCGGGACATGCCTGCCCGGGGGCGGCTTGCGAGGTCACGCGTTCTCCTGGTTGCGGGTTAACAGGTACTCGACGAGGGAGACGAGCGCCTGCGTGGACGAGGTGGCGTCGCGGGCGTCGCAGAACATCAGCGGTGTCCCGGGCAGCAGGTCCAAGGCGTCCCGGAGCTCCTCGCCGGGGAACGCGGGCGCGCCGTCGAAGGCGTTGACGGCCACCGCGTACGGGATGCCGAGCTCCTCCAGCAGGCTCATCACCTCGAACGACTGCTCCAGGCGGCGGGTGTCGGTGAGCACGAGCGCACCGAGCGCGCCGTGGGCGATGTCCTTCCAGATCCGGGTGAACCGCTGCTGGCCCGGCGCGCCGAACAGGTAGAGCACCAGCTCGTCGGTGAGCGTCAGCCGGCCGAAGTCCAGCGCGACCGTGGTGGTGTTCTTCTCGTCCACCCCGGCGAGGTCGTCGACCAGGGCGCCGGCCTGCGTCATCGTCTCCTCGGTGCGCAGCGGGCGGATCTCCGAGAGGGTGCCCACGAAGGTGGTCTTCCCGACCGCGAACGGGCCGACGACCAGCAGTTTCACCGCCGTGCGCACGGTGTCGCGCAGGTAGACGCCGTCAGAGGCGAGCGCGGAGGCCATCGAGCACCTCCTTCAGCAGCTCCATGTTCGGGCGGGCGGCGTGCGAGACCGCGGCGTGCGTCGCGATGTGCCCGCTGTCGACCAGGTCGGACAGCAGCACCTTGGTCACGCTCATCGGCAGCGAGAGGTGGGCGGCGATCTCGGCGACCGACAGCGCGCCGCCGCGGCAGAGCTCCATCAGCCGCTTCTTCTCCGGCGACAGCCCGGAGACCTGCTCGCGGGTGGCGATCACGACCGTGACCGCGTCGAAGGTGTTGCGGCTGGCGTGCGCCCGTCCGCCGGTCACGACGTACGGCCGCACCAGCCCCCGCAGGCGCTTCTCGCCGCTCACGCCGGGCTGCCCGCGTCCTGCCGCGGCGGGCTGGTGAGTTCCTTGCCCAGCCGCTGCACGAGCTCCTGGATCCGGAACGAGACCGCCTCCATGTCCACCCGCTCGGTCGCCGACACGGCCAGGTACGCGCCCGGACCGGCGGCGGCCAGGAAGACGTAGCCGCCGACGAACTCGCTGACCGTCTGCTGCCACTGCTCGCTGGTCTGCCCGCAGAACTCGGCGGTGGCGCGGGCCAGCGCCTGCAGCGCCGACATCGCGGCGGCGTGCCGCTCCGCGTCGTCCCGGTCGATGCCGGCGGAGTGCGCCATCAGCAGCCCGTCGGCCGAGAGCAGGACGGCGTGCCGCGTCTCCGGCATCTTCAGGGCGTCGTCGAGCATCCAACCCAATGCGTTGTTCATCCCTGGGTGTTCCCTTCAGCGACAGGCGGCGGCGTGGTGGCCCGGCCCGAGTCGGTGCCGCGTTTCCAGGCGGCCAGCCCGGTCGCGATCCGCTGCTCGGCCGGCGCCGGGACGACCGGCGTCGACGACGGCGCGCCCTGCTCGGCGGTCTGCGTCCGCCGACGTCGGGGCAGGCCACCGGGGGTGCGCTCGGGCTCGGCGCGGTCGACGGGCGGGACGGGTCGCCGCTCGGGCGGCAGCGCCACGGCGTTGTCGGGCATGGTCGGCTTGCTGACGCGGGTGAGCAGCTCGGTCGGCAGGAACACGACCGCGCGCACACCGCCGTACGGGGAGCGCGTGTCCACCGAGACGCGGAAGCCGTAGCGCTTGGCCAGCACGCCGACGACCGCGAAGCCGACCTGCGGCGGGTCGCCGAGCCGGTTGACGTCGTTGCCGCCGTCGCCGGCCAGCAGCCGGGCCGCGCGCTGCAGCTCCTCGACGGTCATGCCGACGCCGCCGTCGTCGATCATCACGGCCATGCCGTTGTGCGCCTGCTGGAAGTTGACCTCGACGCTGGTGTTGGGCGGCGAGTGCCGGGCGGCGTTGTCGAGCAGCTCGGCCACGGCCAGCACGACCGGCTCGACCGCGCGGCTGACCACCGCGACGTCGGACTCGGCGGGCACGTTGATCCGGAGGTAGTCGCGGATCCGGGAGGTGGCGCCGCGCGCCACGTCGGTCAACGAGGACGCCGACCGCTGCTGCCCGGGCCAGGAGCCGCAGAGCACGGCGGTGGCCTGCGCCCGGCGGTTGAGCTGGGAGTTCATGTGGTCGATCCGCATCAGGCCGGCCAGCACGTCCGGGTCGTCGTGCCGGTCCTGCATCGCGGAGATCGCGACCTGCTGCTCGTTGGACAGGCTCTGCACCGCGCGCATCATGGACTTGAGCGTGGCGCGGGCCGACTGCTCGCCACGGGCGCTCGCCTGCCGGACCGAGTCGGTGAACAGGGCGAACACCGGCTCGTGCGCCTCGGCCACCCGCGGGTGCCTCGGGCCGGGCACCTCGACGGGCCGGTGGTTCAGCGACTCCGCCAGGGCGGGCAGCCGGGCGTCGACCAGGTGTCGCTCCTCCTCGGCCCGGATCCGCTCCCGGGCCTCCGCCTCCTCGGCCCGCAGGCGTAACGCCCGGGTCGTCCGCTGTTGGCGTACCAGCAGGAACACGACGATCAGCACGATGGCGAGCAGGAACCAGAACGCCACCGCGAGTGTTTGTTGGTCCATCAATTCCTCTGGTGCGGGCGAGCTGCCGGATACCAGTGCGTCAGCAGGGTCTGGAATCTTTATCACGGGACTTCATCGGACGCCAAGTGGTTGCCGCGGTATCCCTCCGATGGGAGCAACTGGTGCGGAATACCGATAGCATATGTCCACTGTGGACAGTTAATGAGGTCGGCTATCGGGCGAGGCGCGCGGGCCGCCTACCATTGCCCGGTGACCGAGGTCGCGATCTTGATCGGACTTCAGGCGGCGGGGAAGACGACTTTCTACCGCACCGTCCTGGCGGGCACGCACGCGCACGTCAGCAAGGACGCGTTCCCTAATGCGCGGCGACGCCAGGCGAGGCAGTTGCGGCTGATCGGCGAGGCGCTCGACGCCGGGCTCGACGTCGCGGTCGACAACACCAATCCGTCGGCCGAGGAATGGGCGCCGCTCATCGCGGCCGGTCGGGCGCGCGGCGCGCGGATCGTCGGATACTGGTTCCCGCCGGATCTCACCGCGTCGATGGCCCGCAACGCCGCCAGGGACGACAAAACCAGGGTGCCCGACGTGGGGCTTTATGCGACCGTAAAGCGCCTGCGGCGGCCGCGGCGCGCCGACGGGTTCGACGAGTTGTCGATCGTGCGGTTCGACGGCCGCGGCGGGTTCGACGTCCAACCCCTGGAGGAGTGACGATGCGGTGGGCCGACCTCGAATCCGGGCAGCGCGCCAGGGAGTGGTTCCACGGGTTGACGGCGCCGGCCGGGATGTGGGTGGTCGTGCGGGTCGACGGGCGCGGGTTCTCCCGGTTCACCGAGGAGCGGTTCGACAAGCCGTTCGACGCGCGCTTCTCCCGGCTCATGGTGGAGACCGCGCAGGCGCTGCTGACCGAGTTCGGCGCGCGCTACGCCTACACCGAGAGCGACGAGATCTCGATCGTGCTCGACCCGCGCCACGACATGTTCGGGCGCGGTGTGGAGAAGGTCGTGTCGATCTCCGCCGGGGTGGCCTCGGCCGCGTTCACCCACGCCGCCGGCGAGCCCGCGCACTTCGACAGCCGGATCTGGCTCGGCGCGGGCGTGGGTGACGTGGTCGACTACGTGTCCTGGCGGCAGGCCGACGCCACCCGCTGCGCGCTCAACGGCTGGTGCTACTGGACCCTGCGCAAGGCCGGCGCGTCCCGCCGGGAGGCCACCCGGCGCCTGGAAGGGACGACCACCTCGGCGAAGAACGAGCTGCTGTACCAGCACGGGATCAACTTCGACGACCTGCCCGCCTGGCAACGCCGCGGCATCGGCCTGTGGTGGGAGGACCACACCCGCTCCGGCCGCGATCCGGTGCGCGGGGTCGAGGTCACCACCACCCGCCGCCGCGTCCACATCGAACACGAGCTGCCGATGAAGGACGCCTACCGCGCCCTCGTCACCCGGCTGATCGCCGGATCGCCCGAGGCCGCCCCTCAGGACGGCGCTCGCGAGGCCGTCGCCTCTCAGGACAGTGCTCGCGAGGTCGCCCCGCAGGAGGGCGCTCGCCAGGACGACGTCCCTCAGGACGGCGCTCCGTAGCGGGTCGCGATCGCGACGGCGCGGTCGTGCAGGGTAATGCGCAGCCACTGCGGCGCCAGGGCTTCCGCGTTCGTGGCGAGCCGCCACAGCGCCCACTCGGCGTGCCAGGCGTCCTGGAAGGTCACCTCCATCCGCAGCCGGCCGTCCGCTTCGACGTCCTCGGCGAGGACGGCCAGCGCGGTGCCCACCAGCTCCTCCCGCCGCGCCGGGTTCAGCAGCACCAGCACGGTCACCTGGTCGCCGCCCGCCCGGAACCGCGTGCCGCGCTCCTGCCAGGCCCGGTCGAGGTCGACCCGGTCCGGTCGCTGCGCGGGTTCGGCGAGCTCCTCGGCGGCCTCGATCCGGGACAGCCGGTAGGTGCGGTCCTCGCCGGACCTCGTGGCCAGCAGGTAACCCTGCTCGCGGACCGTGACCAGGCCGATCGGGTCGACCGTCCGCCACTTCGCCTCCTGGTCCACGGCCGCGTAGCGGATGCGCAGCTTGTGCCCGGCGAACACCGCGCGCCGGACCTCGGCGACCACCGCGTCCGGCACCTCCTCGGCGACCACCCGGCGTGACAGCAGGTCGGTCCCCGGGTCGATGAGCAGTCGCTCGGCCGCGCCGGCCGCGGTGGCCCGGTAGCTCTCGGGCAGCGCGTCGACGACCTTGCGCATGGCCGAGGCGAGTGCGGCGCCGAGGCCGAACGCCTGCGCGCCGCGCCGCGACCCGGCGACCAGCAGGGCGAGCGCCTCGTCGTGGTTGAGCCCGGTGAGCTCGGTCTGGAAACCGGGCAGCAGCGTGAAACCGCCGTGCCGGCCGCGTTCGGCGTAGACCGGGACGCCGGCCGCCGACAGCGCCTCGATGTCCCGCAGCACGGTCCGGGTGGACACCTCCAGCTCACGGGCCAGCGCCGTCGCGGACAGCCGACCGTGCCGGCGCAGCAGCAGCACCAGCGAGACCAACCGGTCGGCGCGCATGGGAGAACTTTACCGGAATACATGACACAGGTTGTCGTGTATTGGTTGGAGGCTTAGCCGCATGACAAGCAAGAACGCGGCCGCCGAGCCGAACGACCTGGGCAAGTACTTCATCGAGCGGGGCAACGCGGGCGACGTCGACGGACTGGTGGCGCTGTACGAGCCGGACGCCGTGCTGGCGTTCCCGCCGGGGAACCTCGCGACCGGGCACGCGGAGATCCGCAAGGTGTACGAGCAGTTCGTCGCCGCCGCGCCCGTGCTCGCGCCGGGGCGGCAGCACGAGGCGCTGGTCAGCGGTGACCTTGCGCTCACGATGTCCACGCTGACCAGCGGTGAGATGACCGTCGAGGTCGCCCGTCGCCAGCCGGACGGGTCCTGGTTGTGGGTCCTGGACCAGCCGATGGTGATGCCGTAGCGGGAGCGGCGGTGGGCCGGCGCGGCCGAGCCCACCGCCGTGCGACGGCCTCCGGACCCGCAACTATGGTGGGCCCATGGTGTCGGTCAAGCAGTTCCAGGTCACCTTCGACTGCGCGGAGCCCGAGCGCGTGGCCCGCTTCTGGTGCGAGGTGCTGGGGTACGTCGTGCCGCCGGCGCCCGAGGGTTTCGCCACCTGGGCCGATTACGACCGCTCGCTTCCTCCCGAGAGCCAGGGCGCGGCGTTCGCCTGCGTCGACCCCACGGGTGTCGGCCCGCGGCTGTTCTTCCAGCGCGTTCCCGAGGGCAAGGTCGTGAAGAACCGGGTGCACCTCTGCGTGCGGGCCGGTACCGGGCTCGTCGGTGCGGAGCGCCTCGCCACGCTCGAGGCCGAGTGCGCCCGGCTGACCGGACTCGGCGCGGCGCACGTGCGGACGATGCTCGCCGACGGTGTCGAGGAGTCGTGCATCGTGATGCAGGACATCGAGGGCAACGAGTTCTGCCTCGACTGAGGGCCGCGAACGCGGCGGGAGCGGACGGCCCGCGTCGAACGGGGTGGCCACGTCCGGGGACCGCTCGACAACGACTCGCTGACGTGACCACGCACCCGTGGCGCCGGGAGTAGTTCTCCGGCACTAGCGGAGTCGCTACTCGCGCCTTATGTGCCGCCGTTGCCCGGTTCCTAACGTCGATGTCGTGTTCATCCGTTGGTTCCTGGGCATCTCGGTCGCACTGCTGGTCACCGCCACGCCCGCGGCGGCGCACGTGGTCGGCGCCGACTCCGACGTCCGGTTGGCGCAGACGATCGGTGGCGTCGAGCTCACGGTCGTGATCAGGCGGACGCCGCGGGTGCCGGGTCCGCTGCACGTCGACCTCGTCGCGCACCACCCGGTCCGCGACCTCGCGATCGACATCGCGGTGGGGGACAGCGCGGGCGAGGTCCTGCTGCGACCCGATCGCGCCGGCACTTACCCGGTCGTGCTGGACGTCCGCGAGACCGGGGCGCACGAACTCCGGTTGACCGCGGCCGCCGAGTCGTCGGCCCTGCCGTTCCTCGTCCGGGTGCCGAAGCCCGCCACCTGGGAACTGGTGGTGTACGGCGGTTTCGGGGCCACCGGGTTATCGCTGACCGCGGCACTGGTCGCGGGCGCCGGGTCCCGGCGGACGGCGGCGCTCGCGCTCGGCGGGGTCGGCGTGGTGGCGGCGGTCGTCGCGGCGACGGTCGGGGTCATGTCGCCGGGACTCGGCGCGGAGCAGCGGGACGCGGGACGTCCCAACGCGCAGGCGTTCCTGTCCACCACGCCGGCCCGACCGGCCGTGGGCGAGGAGTTCACCCTGCGGTTCGACCTGGTCGACGGTTCGACCGGACTGCCGGTGGACGACCTCGCGGTGCACCACGACGCCCTCGCGCACCTGGTCGTCACCAGCAGGGACGGCGGCTTCTTCCGCCACCTCCACCCGCTGCGGACGGCTCCGGGGCGGGTCGAGGTCCGGTTGGCCGCCGACCGGCCCGGCGGGTACCTCGCGCACACCGAGTTCGAGCGCACGGACGCGGGTGGCCAGTTGGTCTCCGGCACGTTCGAGGTCGGCGCGGACGGGACCGGCGCGGACGGGATCGGCGCGGACGAGGTCGGCACGGTCGGGGTGGGCACGGTCGGGGCCGGAGCGGAGGAGGTCGGCGCGGTCGCGGCGGACGAGCCGCCCGGACCGGCCACGTGGACGTTCCCGCCCGGCCGTCCCGCCACCATCGAGGTCGACACCGGCAGCACCGGCCTGCAGTCGTGGCTGGGCATGGCGGGACACCTGATCGTCCGCGACGAGGCGGGCGGCTTCCTGGGCCACGTGCACGAGCAGGGCTCCACGTCGACCTCCTCGGACGGCACGGTGGCCGGGCACGGCCCGGTGCTCCGCTTCACGGTGAGCTTCCCCCGACCGGGCCGGTACTTCGCGTGGCTCCAGTACGCCGAGGACTTCCGGGTCGTGACGGTCCCGTACGTGGTCGAGGTCGGTGACACGCGATGAGGCGGCCGGTCCTCCTCGTGGCCGCCGTGGTCGTGGCCGTCGTCGCGGTCGCCGCGTTGGCCTTCACGTCCTCGCCAGACACGGCCCCGGTCCGGCTCGGCCACGACGACGTGACCGTGCTGCTGGACCGGGCGGGCACCGGAACCGTTGCGGCGCAAGTGGAAGTCCCCGCGGACGTGGCCTCGGTGTCGCTCTACGCGACGATGCCCCGGATGGGGCACATGACCCCGGAAGTCGTCGCGGAACGAGAACGGCCTGGCCTCTTCCGGGCCACCGGCGAGCTCTTCGCCATGACCGGCCCGTGGGTGCTGACCGTGCGGGCCGACGACGAGATCGTGACCTTCGACATCACCGTGGGATGCGGAGTCGTGGTGCTACCGAAGCGACAAGTGATCGGCTCTTGGCTGTTGCTGACCGGGTTCTGCTCGTTGTGGCTCGGGGTGGGGTGGGACGGGCAGTGGCACGTCGACGTCGGCCCGGACACCTTCTTCACCGCGCCGCACCTGATGTTCTACTTCGGCTCCGCGCTGATCGGCCTGACCAGCCTCGCGGTGGTGCTGCCGAGCCGCGGGGCGACGGCGGGACCGGGCGTGCCGGTGCTGGGCTTCCGCGCGCCGGCGGCGTTCCTGGTCGCCGGGCTCGGCGCGGCGGGGCACCTGCTGTACGGGGCGACCGACCTGTGGTGGCACACCGTCTACGGGTTCGACCTGCTGGACAGCACGCCGTCGCACCTGAGCCTGCAACTGGCGATGCAGGTGCAGGCGGTCGCGGTGGTCATGGCCTTCGCCGCGTTGCGCGACACGAGGTCCGGTCGGTGGGGCCTGGCGGCGGCCGGCGCGTTCGGCGTCGCGGCCGGCTCGATCATGCTCGACGGCGACGCGTTCGGCGTCAGCCTGACCGTGCTCGGCGGCAGCGCGGTGGCCGCGTGGACCTTGTGCGCCGTCGCGGGGATCACCCGCAGCGGGTGGTGGGTGGCGGCGCTCGGGCTGCTGTTCGTGGCCGTGCACGCGGCGACGTTCTTCTTCCCGCCGTTCGCCACCCGGTGGTACTCCGAGAGCATCGGTCAGCCGCTGCGGGACAACGCGCTGGGCGTGCCGCTGCTCGCCCTGGCGATGCCGCTGGTGTTCCCGCTCGCGGCGGTGGTCGGCGCGGCCGCGGTGGCGTTCGCCCGCCGTCGCGGCATCTCGCCGAACGTCGCGATGGCGGTGCTGGGCGCGGTGATCGGGCTGACCGTGGTGATCTCCCAGCTCCTCCTCGACGAGGTCGGCACGAACCCGCTGCTCGCGGCGCTGCTCGTCACGGCGCTCGGTGCGGTCGCCGGCAGGTTCGGCTGGCAGTCGGCCGCGCTGATGCGCCGGCTCGCTCCGAGGGAGGCGTGATGAGGTTCCGATCCCTGTTCGGTGCGGCGGCCGCCGCGGTGGTGCTGATGGCCGCGCCCGGTGCGACCGCGGGGGCGTCGACGCTCACCCTCGTGCACAGCGAGCAGGTCTCGCTGGGCGCCGGCACGCTGACCGCCTCGTTCACGGACTGGCCGGTGCGCGCCGGGCGGTCGCTAGACTTCACGTTCGAGCCCGCCGGGGGGATCGAGGGGCGCTCCGGCACCCTGCGGGCGATCACGCCGTCCGGGGAACCGACGGCCCTGGGCATCGTGGGCCTCGACGGTGAGGCCGACATGACGCTGCAGCGGCACCCGCTGGCACGGCACGCGTGGGGTCTGGACGTCGTCGCACTACCCGAGGAGGGCTGGTGGCGCTTCGAGTTCACCGTGCACGGACCGGACGGGACCTCGACCGCGACGCTGCCGGTCGCGGCGGGGCCGAAGCCGGGGCCGCCGGCGGCGCTGAGCTGGGCGGTCGGCATGACCCCGTGGGCGGTGGCGCTGGTGTTCCTGGCGCGGCGGTGGCTGAAGGTCCGGCGGTCGGCCGTGCAGGCCTGGAACGACTGAGCGACGGCCTGCTGGTCCTGCTGCCGTTGATGGTGGCGTGGTTGCTGGTCCTGGACGGTCCGGACGAGGGATCGGTGTGGACCGTCCTGGGCGTGGCCTCGGCGCAGTCCGTGGCATTGGCGTGGCGCCGCCGGTTCCCGCTGACCGTGCTGCTGGTCGTGATGGGCCTGGAGGGCGTGCTCGTCGCCGTCGACGCGGAGATCTTCGTCGCGTTCCTGGTGGCGGCGTCGGCGCTCGGCACGTGGGGCAGGCCGGTGCAGCAACGCGTCGGGCTCGCGATCGCCCTGACGACGTTGGCGGTCGGGATGGTCCTCAGCATCAGCGGCGGCGCGCCGGCGGGGTTCGCCGTGATCGGGATCGCGTCGGTGGCGGTGATGTTCGTCGGTTTCCTGCTGAGCGGGTGGCTCGGCGGCCGGCAGCGGACGCGGATCCGCGAGCTGGAGGCCGAGCGCGCCGAGATCGAGTGGCGCGCGGCGGCACGCGAACGCGCCCTGCTGGCAAGGGAGTTGCACGACATCCTGAACCACGCGGTCACGGCGATGGTGCTCGACGCGACCGCGGCGGCGGAGACCGGAACGCCCGAGGAGTCGCGGGAGACCCTGCACCGCATCGCGCGGACCGGGCGCAACTCCCTCGGGGAGCTGCGCCGGCTGCTCGGCATCCTGCGCCGGAGCCTGTCCGACGCCGATCACGACCCGCTGGCCGTGCCGCCCGGCCTCGACCGGCTCGACGAGCTGGTCGACGGCATGCCCGGCAGCGGTCCGCGGGTCGCGGTGGTCCGCGAGGGCAACCCGGGCCCGCTGGACGCCAGCATCGAGCACGCCGCCTACCGGGTGGTCCAGGAGGCCCTGACCAACGTGATCAAGCACGCCGGGCCGGCCGCCACGACCGTGTCCCTGACCTACGCGTCCGACCACCTGTCGGTCGTGGTGTCGAACGGGAGGCCGGCGGTGACCCGACGTGCCGGGACGGGACTGGGGCTGATCGGCATGCGGGAACGCGTCGAGCTGGTCGGCGGCACGTTGACCGCCGGTCCGGGCGTGGACGGCGGGTTCGAGGTGCGGGCGCGCTTCCCGGCTCGGAGCGCGACGTGCTCCGCGTAGTCGTCTGCGATGACGAGCAGCTGCTCCGCGAGGCGTTGACCAAGCTCATCGACGCGGTGCCCGACCTGGAGGTGGTCGGTGTCGCGGCGGACGGCGGCCAGGCGGTGTCGGCGGTCGACCGGCACGCGCCCGACGTCGTGCTGATGGACATCCGGATGCCGGTCCTCGACGGGATCGAGGCGACCCGCCGGATCGCGGGCCGGACCAAGGTCCTCATCCTCACGACCTACGACCTGGACAGCTACGTCTACGCGGCGCTCCAGGCCGGCGCCAGCGGCTTCCTGCTCAAGGACGCGCCCAGCGAACGCCTGCGCGACGGGATCCGCGTCGTCGCCTCCGGGCAGGCGGTGCTGGCTCCCGAGGCCACCGCCCGGATGATCTCGGCGTTCCGGCCCGCCATGCCGACCGCCGAGGACCGGGCGCTGCTCCAGGCCGTGCGAGGGCTGTCACCCCGGGAACGGCAGGTGTGCGAGCTGATCGCGGAGGGCTTGGCCAACGACGACATCGCGCGGCGCCTGGCCATCAGCCGCTACACGGTGAAGGTGCACGTCTCCAACGTCCTCGGCAAGCTCGGCGTGCCCGACCGGGTCCACGTCGTGCTGGCCTGGTCCCGGTTGCGGGGCCACGTCTGAACCCGGTGGCCGGCCGGGGGGAGGTTCGGGCACGCTGGCGTCATGGGGATCAAGCGCGCAGGTGTCGTGGTCGGGGTGGTGGCGGCGCTCGTCGCCGGGTCGGTGTCCGGTGCTCGCGCGAGCGCGGACTCGCCGGTGCGGGAGGCGTTGGCGCAGGTGGTGGCGGCGGGCGTGCCCGGTTCGTACGCGGCCGTCGTGGACGGCGCGGTGGCCTGGCGCGGTTCGGCCGGCGTCGGCGACCTGCGCACGGGGCGGGCGCCCGACCCGCGCGGCCGGTTCCGGGTCGCGAGCGTGACCAAGTCGTTCGTGGCCACGGTGGTGCTGCAGCTCGTCGGCGAGGGGCGGCTCGGGCTGGACGACCCGATCGCCGACCACCTGCCCGGCCTGCTGCCGTACCCCGAGCCGATCACCGTCCGCCAGCTGCTCGGGCACACCAGCGGCGTGCCGCGCGACATCGCGCACTGGCAGACGATCGAAGAGGTGGACACGAAGCGGTGGGAGAGCTTCGAGCCGACCGAGCTGGTGCGGCTCGCGACCGACGGCGTGCCGCTGCTGTTCGCGCCCGGCACCGGCTTCTCCTACTCCAACACCGGCTACACGGTGCTCGGTCTGCTGGTCGAGCGGATCACGGGCCGTTCGCTGGCCGGTGAGCTGGAGCGGCGCGTCTTCCGGCCGCTGGGCCTGCGGGACACGTCGTTCCCGAGCTACCAGCCCTTCCTGCCGTTCCCGGCGGCGCACGGCTACGAGCAGATCTACGGCGAGCAGGCGCCGTTGACCGACGTGACGACCTACGTGTGGTCGCGGCTGTGGGCGTCCGGGAACGTGGTCAGCTCCGCGGACGACCTGAACCGGTTCTTCGGCGCGCTGCTGGGCGGGCGCCTGCTGCCGGCCGACCTGCTGGCGCAGATGCGCGACGCGCGGCCGGGCGCGCTCGAACCGTTCGGGTACGGCCTCGGCCTGATGCACCTGTCCAGCCCGTGCGGCGGGGAGGACTGGTGGGGCCACGGCGGTGACGTGCCCGGCTACAACACGTGGAGCCTGCACACGGCCGACCTGGGCCGCCAGGCGTCGGTCGGGATGAACCAGGACATCACCGCCCCGGTCGCGGCGCGGCAGAACGTGCTGCTGACCGTGGCGACGGCGCTGTGTGACGAGGTGCCGGTGACCGTGGCGGCGGGCACGGAGCTCCCGTACCTGGGTCCGGCGTTGCCGTAGCGGCGGCGTCCGTGGGCGGCACGAACGGCTGAAGGTCCGGGTCGGCGATTGCCGCCGCCGGTGGGCCGGCCGAAGAATGCGGCATGGATCGCGCTCAGTCCTGGGTCGCCCGACTGGAGACGGCCGCCTTGCTGGTCACGATCGGGTCGGTGCTGCTCGCGGCGTTCAGCCTGTTCGCCTGGGTCAGGTACGACGTGCACGTGCTGCCCGCGGTGCTCAGGGGCGTGGACTTCGCGACCGTCGCGTTCAGCGTGTTCATGTCCGTCTCGGTGCTCGCGCCGTGGGTGGTGGTGAGCTGGACGACCCCGCGCTTCGCCGAACGCCCGGACGCCGGCCGCACCCGGCTGGTGTGGCCGGCGCTCGGCGCCCTGGCGGTCGTCGTCCTCGCCTTCCCGCTGTACGTCGGCGTCGGTGTGGTGGTCTTGTGGACCGTCTACGTCGTGGGCCGGGTGGCCGGGGCCGTGCTGCCGCTGCCCTCGCCCGTCCGCCAGGCGTGCCGCCGCCTCTACCGCGGTTCGGGTGCGGCGGTGGTGGTGCTGGCGGTGCTGGCCGCGCCGAACTACGGCACCCCGTCGTGGGTGCCGCTGGAGCGGGTCGAAACCCGGGACGGGCGGCACGTGGGCTGGGTGCTCGAATCCGGTGATCACGACCTGTCCCTGTTGGAGGAGGGCAGCCGGAACGCGGTGGTGCTGCGACAGGACGTCATCACCAAGCGGACGTTCTGCGACAAGGGCGGAGACGGCCGCTCACGGCCGGCCGACGCGCTGTCCCTCCTCGGTTGGCAGCTGGTCGACGACGTGCCCGACATCCGGCACGGACGGCCCGACTGCTACGCGGGAACGGCGTCGGCCACGCCCGTCTCGCCATCGGTCGCTCCCGCCTCACGCGGTCTGCCGGTCGGCGGGCTCGTGCTCCCGGCCGGGCGCTGACGCGCCGGTGGGGCCGGACTCACACCCGACCCCACCGGCACACCCGGTCCCGCCGGCGCGCACCCCAGTCGCGCCGGTGCAACGGGACCCGCCCGTGCGCCTCAGTTCCCCCCGGTGCGGCCCGGCGCCGCTGACACCCTGGCCCCGCCCGCATCCCCGGGCTGTGCCCGCGTACCCGTGCCCCCGCCCGGCGGCGCGCACACTCCGCCCGCCCGAGGGCGGCCCGCCCCACCGAGCGCGGAGTCGTTTGCTAGACCCGGTCCCGCTTCCACTCCTGCGCCTGCCAGGCCGGGTCGAGCGGGGTGTGCGCGATGTGGTTGGTGTAGTTGGACAACGTCTTCATCCCGACGCCGAGGATCACGTCCAGCACCTGACGCCGGGTGTGGCCCGCGGCCAGGAACTCCTCGACGTCCTGGTCGCCCACCCAACCCCGGTCGGTGACGATCCGCTCCGTGAGCCTGCGGACGGCCTCCAAGGCGTTGTCCGACACCGGCTTGCCGGCGCGCAGGGCCTGCACGGTCCCCTCGTCCACACCGGACTTGAGCGCGATCGTGGAGTGCGCGGCCACGCAGTACTCGCAGCCGTTCAGGACGCTGGTGGTGATCCACACGACGTGCTTCGCCGGCCCGGACAGCGAGGACTTGCCGAACTGCTCGGCCAGGGCGTTGTAGCCGGCCAGCAGCTCCGGCGACTCCGCCATCACGCCGTTGAGCGTGCTGACGAAACCCAGCCGGCGCTTGCCCGCCTCCAGGTGGGCACGGGCTTCCTCGGGCGCGGTGGTCTCGTCGTGAACGGTGAACTGCACCATGTCAGCGGATCTCCTCGGATCGGTTCGCCAGTGAGTCGAGCACGGCCGTGACGGTGTCGCCCAGCGCTTCCGGGGTCGCGCCCGCGCGCGAGCGCACGTTCACCCCGTAGGCCAGCAGCGCGAGGACGTCGGCCGACGTTTCGGGCACCACGCCGGGCCGCAGCGCGCCGGCGGCCCGCGCGCGTTCCAGCGCCGCGCACATCGCCGCCCGCAACCGGTCGTGGTGTTCGTGCAGGACCGCCTGGACGTCCGGGTCGTCGTGCTCCGCGCCGGCGTGCGCGTTGGTGACCATGCAGCCCCACCGGGCGTGCTCGCCGGCGCAGCGGGCCCCGATCAGCCCGCGGAAGAAGTCCGCGATCGCCGGCAGCCCCCGCTCGTCCTCGGCGAGCCGCTGGAAGACCGGCCCCGAACGGCGCTCGGCGTAGCGGCGCAACGCGGCGACGTAGAGCTCCCGCTTGCCGCCGAACGTCGCGTACAGGCTGGACCGGTTGACGCCGGTCGCCGACACGATGTCCTGCACGCCGGTCGTCGAGACGCCCCGTCGCCAGAAGAGCTCCTCCGCCGAGTCGAGCACCGCCTCGGGGTCGAAGTGCTTCACGTCCGGCATGTCCGCCTCGCCATCTTGGAATGATCGTTCCAAGTTAACCCGCGCCGGACCCGGCCGCAACGGCTCGCTTCGGCATCACGACGACGTCCGGCCCTTGTGGCGCTGGTAGTAGCGGGCGACGCGGGCGCGGTTGCCGCAACGCGCCGGCGAGCACCAGCGCCGACGCGGGTGCGCGGGCAGGAAGACCATCACGCAGTCGTCGGCCTCGCACTTCCTGAGGGTGCCGATCGCCGGGTCGGTGAGCAGGTCGGCGGCGGCCTCGGCCAGGCGGGCGGCCAGTCGGACGCCGAGCCGGCCCGCGCGCCGGGGTGTCGCGGTGACGGCGGCGCCGTCCCAGTCCAGTTCGCGCACGGCCGGCGCCGCGCGTGCCGCCTCGGTCAGGCCGCGCAGGGCGGCCTTCGGCGGCCGGTTCCCGTGCCGCAGCGCGTGGACGGCGGCATCGACGTGCTCCCGCACCGCGCGCACCGCGGCCAGGTCGGCCGCCGTGGGGGTGGCGCCACCCGCTTCCGCCTGGAGCGCGGGTTCCAGGGCCAGCCACGCGGCCAGCCGCTCCGGGGTGTCGAGCAGGTCGGCGCGACCGTCCTCGGTCGCCGGGCGGGTGTTGACGAGGTCGATGGCCAGGTGCTCGCCGGTGAGCGGGCCGGTGTCACTCATGGTGCTAATGCTATCAAGCCCGCTTGACCCATTAGGTCGCTCCCGGCTATACCTAACGCATCATCACGCCAAGGAGGCATGTGACATGCTCGCTCGGGTCGCCCACCGCCACGTCGACGTGGACGGGGTCGAGGTCTTCTACCGGGAGTCGCTGCCGGACCGCGCCGACGCGCCGGTCCTCCTGCTGCTGCACGGTTTCCCGTCCGCTTCGCACCAGTTCCGCCGGCTCATCGACGCGCTCGGCACGCGTTACCGGCTCATCGCGCCCGACTACCCCGGCTTCGGCCACACCCGAGCGCCCGACGGGTTCACCTACTCGTTCGACCGGCTCGCCGAGGTCGTCGAGGGCTTCGTCGACCGCCTGGGACTGACCCGCTTCGCGCTGTACCTGTTCGACTTCGGCGCGCCGGTCGGCTTCCGGCTCGCGCTGCGCCACCCGGACCGGATCGCCGGGCTGGTCGTGCAGAACGGCAACGCCTACGCCGAGGGGGTGTCGGGGCCGGCGCGCGACTTCATCGCCGTCACGCCGGACTCGCCCGACGACGAGCGGACGATCATGGACCTGCTCACGCTCGACGCGACCCGCGGCCAGTACGAGGGCGGCACGGCCGATCCCGCCCTGGTCGCGCCGGAGGGGTGGCTGCTCGACCAGTTGTTCCTGGACCAGCCCGGCCGCAAGCAGGCGCAGCTCGCGCTGGCCTACGACTACCACCGCAACGTCGCGGCCTACCCGGACTGGCAGGCGTGGCTGCGCGAGCGCCGCCCGCCGACGCTGATCGTGTGGGGCGTGAACGACCCGTTCTTCACCGAGGCGGGCGCGCGGGCGTACCTGCGCGACGTGCCGGACGCCGCGCTCCACCTGCTCGACACGGGCCACTTCGCCTTGGAGGACCGGCTGCCCGAGATCGCCCCGCTGATCACCGACTTCCTCGATCGCACGATGGTGTGAAACCCGCCGGATTCTTCCGGCTCGGGTGTCGAGACGGGGGCTGCCCGTTCGTCGCTCGGGTATGACGAACACCATGACCGAGCCGACCACGACCCACAACCTCGACCGCTACGGGCACGCGGAGCTGCCGTGGAGCCGTCCGCGCGACGTCCTGGCCGCCGACACGCCGACGGCCGACCTCACGTTCTTCGTCGCCACCGTGCGGCCCGACGGGCGGCCGCACACCGCGGGTGTCGGAGCCATCTGGGTGGACGACGCCCTGTACTTCGTCAGCGGACCGGGCACGCGCAAGTCGCGCAACCTGGCCGTGAACCCGGCGTGCAGCATCTCCGTGCGGCTGCGCGGCATCGACCTCGTGATGGAGGGCGAGGCGCACCGCGTCACCGACACCGGAGTGCTGGAACGGATCGCGGCCGTCTACCGCGAGGGCGGCTGGCCGGCCACCGCGGAGGGCGACGCGTTCACCGCTCCGTACAACGCGCCGAGCGCCGGCCCCGCGCCCTGGCACCTGTACCGCCTCACCCTGCACAGCGCCGTCGGCGTGGCCGTCGTGGAACCGCACGGCGCCACCCGCTGGACCTTCGCGCACTGAGCTTTCACGGCGGCCTCGCCCGTTCGGGCACGACCACGCCGAACGGGCGCAGCCGCGGTGCGCGCGGGTACCCGACGAGCAAGGTGGTCCGGCGAGCCGACAGGTTGCGTTCCGTCGCGGAATTGCGGCGTTACCTGTGTCACTTTGACCTTCGTGCGGTCGGACCGGCATCCTGGTGGCAGAGGGGAGTACCCACTCTGCCCGTGATCGTCATTACGGCCGCTCCGCAGCGGTCCGGTCACGGCGCCGCCGCGGTTGGCGGTCGGGGAGACCTCTGGTTCGGGACCTGAGCCGGAGGAGCACGCCATGCGCGCCACTGCCTGTCTAGCCGCCGCCGTCACCACGATCGCCGCCGTCACCGCGCTGACCGCCTGCGGCACGCTCCAGGAAGCCTCGCAGGCAGCCGGGGCCGTCGCCGACACCGCGGCCACGGTCCAGGTGTGCACGGAGGCGTTGGCGCAGGCCACCACCGCCTTCGACACCACCAGCCCGGAGCAGGCCGTCGAGCAGGCGCACTCCGCGGCGGACAGCCTCAGCGCGTTGGCCGCGAACGCCGCCGACACGACGGTCAACGAGGCCATCACCGCCATGGCCACGACGCTGCGCGCGGTGACGCTGGAAGACCTCGTCCTCCAGCCGGCCGCGTGGCTGGAGGACAAGGCCACCAAGGTCGCCAACCTCACCGCCGCGTGCACGTGACCGCGCGCGAGCACCCGGTCCGGACGTCGGCGGCGGTGAGATGACCGGACGACTGCGGTTCCGCGTCCTGGGTGACTCGCTGGCCGCCGGCGTGGGGTGCGGTCGGCCCGAGGAGACGTTGGGCGAGCGGTTGGCGGCGGCGCTCCGCTCGGCGGGGCACCGCGTCGACCTCGGCGTGCACGCGGTGTCCGGCGCGCGGTCTTCGGGGCTGGACGCACAGGTGCGCGCGGCGGTGCGGACGGGCGTCGACGTCGCGCTGGTCGTGATCGGGGCGAACGACCTCACGTCGTTCACGCCGCCGGCGGTGGGCGCGGGACTGCTGCACGACGCCGTGCTCGGCCTGCGCCGCGCGGGCGGGCAGGTCGTGGTGGCCACGGCTCCGGACCTCGGTGTCGTCTCGCACGTCCCGCCCGCGTACCGAGCTTTCGTGTCACAGGCCAGCGGCCTCTACGCGCGTGCGCAGGCCGACGCGGTGGTCCGCGCCGGCGGCGTGGTGGCGGCGGCCGGGCCCGACCTGTCCGACCGGTTCGCCACCGACCCGACCCTGTTCTCCGCGGACCGCTTCCACCCCTCGCCCGCCGGTTACGCGCTCATCGCCGACGCACTCGCGCCGTCCGTGGTGGCGGCGGCGGGCCGGTGGGTGAAGGAGATGTGAAAGCGCGAACGTGGTCGTTGACGCCCCTTCCGGGCCTGGTTAGCTTCGTTCTCGCTGCCGAGGGGGCGGTGCGACGGGGCCGGTGACGTGAGGTCGATTCGCTGCTCCTCCTGATTTCCGAAGTGTTCGGCGCGGTGCTGCACGGCATTTGGCGGCCACCGTTTCCGAATGCTTTCCGGGAATTGCGCGAAGGGGAGTGGGGTCGATCGGGACGTCGGTGTCCGTTGTCCCGCCTGCGGGAGCGATGCGTGCCCGGACAGCGGGTGGCGGACCCTTCGAACGATCCCGGGGGACACGGACGATGGCGGACCCGAAGGTGCTCGAAGCGCAGCGCTGGGTGAACTCGACCTACGGCTCGGTGCCCGGCTACGAGCGATGTGCGGAAACCGGGGTGACCGGCTGGGCGGTCATGTTCTCCCTGACCCGCGCGCTCCAGCACGAACTCGGCATCACGGCGCTTTCCGACTCGTTCGGCCCGACCACGTTGGCGAAACTCGCCGAGCGGGGCGACGTCAGCCCCGGCTACACCAAGCCGAACATCGTGCGAATCGCGAAGTACGGCCTGTTCTGCAAGGGCTATTCGGCGGGCGACACGTCGAACGGCGGCTACGACAACGGCCTGTACGAGGCGGTGCGCGACCTCAAGAGCAACATCGGGTTCACCTCCGACGGCTACATCCAGCCCAAGATCTTCAAGGCGATCCTCAACATGGACGCCTACGTGCTGCTGTCCGGCGGGCGGGTCGAGGTGCGGGACGTCCAGCGGTGGCTCAACGCCACCTACATCACCAAGTCGACGTTCTTCGTCATCCCGTGCGACGGCCACTTCACGCGGGACGTGCAGATCGCCCTGATGCGGGCCATCCAGTACCAGATCGGCATCCCGGAGGACCAGGCCACCGGCCACTTCGGACCGGGCACCCAGAACGGCCTGCGCAACAACACCGTGCGGCCCGGTTCCCCGGCGGCCTGGGTGCGGCTGTTCAGCGCCGCGTGCGTGTTCAACGGCGGCGTCGGCGGCGTGTTCGCCGCGTTCACCTCCGGCTGGGACGCGGCGCTGGGCGACTTCGTGAACAGGTTCCAGGACTTCTCCGCCCTCACCCGCACCGGCATCGGCGACTACGCCACGTGGGCGCAGCTGCTGGTGTCGACCGGCGACCCGGACCGGCCCGCGAGCGCGAGCGACACCCGGTTCCACATCAGCGTCCCCCGGGCGCGGGCGCTGAAGGCGGCGGGCTACGAGGTGGTCGGCCGCTACCTGGACGAAGACCCGTGGAGCACGCTCGACAAGGAGATCCAGCCCGGCGAGCTGGACGCCATCTTCGCCGGTGGCTTGCGCGTGTTCCCCATCTCGCAGTACGCCGCCGACACCGTCGACGACTTCACCTGGTCCAACGGCTACGACCACGCGCTGCGCGCGCACGACCGGGCCGTCGGCTACGGCTTCAACCGGGGCACGGTGATCTACTTCGCGGTCGACTACGACGCCACCGGCGAGCAGATCGCGAGCCACGTCATCCCGTACTTCCAGGGCATCCAGGCCGGTCTGGGCACGCGCGGCAAGCGGTACGTCGCCGGTGTCTACGGTTCGCGCAACGTGTGCGCGCAGGTCAGCGACCAGGCGTTCGCGCGGTACTCGTTCGTGTCCGGGATGTCGTGGGGCTTCTCCGGCAACCTGGGCTTCCCGCTGCCCGCGAACTGGTCGTACAACCAGATCAAGGAGTTCGACTTCGACGCGGGCGGCGACGTCTTCGCGCTCGACCGCGACGTCCGCCGGGGCAACGACCCGGGCGTCGGCCCGGAGAACATCGGCGGGAGCGGCTCACCCGTGGACGACTACCTGCGGTACGTCGACGACCTGTACGCGACCGCGCTGGCCTACGGCGGCGACGCGAACCGGCGGGTCATGGAGTACCTGCGCTACCCGACCTACAACGGCGCCTGGTCCGGGTGGGAGACCTTGATCGGCGACGTCGACCAGGCGTGGATCGACTACGCGTCGACGCACGGCCCGGCGCGCGTCGAGTCCTATGTGGACCCTTCGCTCGGCATCACCGTCAACGTCGACCACTTCGGCGCCACCGCCAACGCGGTGTACCTCAAGGGGAACGGCGGGCGCGGCGACTTCGGCGGCTGGGCGGGCGACCTGGCCACGTTCTACGGCGAGTGGCGGTCGCACGGCGAGGAGTACGCCTCGGGGTACGCGTTCTGCGCCGACCGCCTCGCCAAGATCAACGTGCTGTCGTCGTTCCCGCTCAACGACCTCGTGGAGGACGTCGACGGCTACCTGATCGGCAGCGCGGTGCGCGCCGGCGCCCGGATCGACCAGGCGATCCGGGCCCACCTCGTCGACGGGCACCGGACCAGGTTCTGGCAGTTCTACGCCGGCCGCTACGGGGGCACGGTGACCGGCGTGCGCGACGCCGCCTGGAACGCGCTGGGCGGCAGCACGGCGGACGCGCAGCTCGCCACCCTCACCGAAGCCGCGATCCGCCGGACCGGCGGCGTCTGCCTGCTGCCCTCGCAGCTGCCCTCGGCCAAGCTGGAGCCGTTCCTGCAAGGCTATGCGGAGACGATCGAGAGGTTGTCACACGGCTGAGGGCACGCCCGGGCGGCGTGCGGGGAGGGACCCGTGGGCGTACCGGGAACGGCTCGGCGCTGGGCGGTCGCCGCGTCGTGCGCGCCGCTCGCGGCGTTCCTGGTGTACGCCTGGGGTGCGATCCACCTGTACACGCCGGACATCAGGGAGACGTGCGAACTCGAGCACGGCGGGTGGGACCGCGCCCACGGGCAGGTGACCTACTTCCCGCTGTCCCGCCGGTGCAACGCCTACCAGGACCTGGTGCCCGCCTACGTCAACCCGACGGTGGTCGTGCTGCTCGTCGCGGCCGCGCTGTTCGCGGGCCTGGCCGTCGCCGCCCGCCGAAACCCCCGATCCCCCAAGGAGCAGTCGTGAACCAACCCTCCGAGGACGTGAGCCTGCTCGGGCGTCGCCGGTTCCTCACGATCACCGGCGGCCTCGCGGTCGCCGCGTCGGTCGGCCTGACCGCGTCCGTGGCCTCCGCCGCGCCGCCCGTCGCCTCCGCCCCGCCCGCGCGCCCCGGCGACCTGGCCACTTACCCGGTCGAGGGCTCCAACGCGTCCGTGACGCTGCTGTCCGGGCCGTGCGCTGTCGTGCTGCTGCACGTCGCCCGGCGGTTCCACTACGAGGTCGGCACCCTGGGTGCGGACGACATCACCGGCTACGCCGAGCCGCCGGCCGGCACGCCGTACGCGGCGGACTACCGCTCCGGGACCGCCATCGCCATCCGGCCCGCCCGGTACCCGGCCGGCGCGACCGGCGGCCTGTTCCCGCACGAGGTGGCGGTCATCCGCGACATCCTGGCCGAGTGCGAGGGCGTCGTCCGGTGGGGCGGTGACTCCCGGAAGACGCCGAAGGAGGGCCACTTCCGGGTCGACGTGCGGCCGGGTGACCCGGCGCTGGCCCGGGTCGCGAAGAAGATCGGCGGCTGGGCGGAGGGGCCTGACCGCGGCGCGCCCGCCGACCCGTTCACGCCGGGACGACGCCAGGCGGCGGAGCGGTTGGCGGAACGGCAGATCGCCACCGGCTGACGGGCAGGTCGCCCACGGGAGCCGCCTCGACGCGGTCGGCCAGGACGGGAACGCGGTCCGCGCGGTGGGCGGGCCGGCGGTGGGCAGGCCGGCGGTGGGCGGGGCGCGGTGCTGGGGCGGGGCGCGAGGTTGGGGTAGGGCGGTTGGGGTGCCGGGATGCGGCTGGTTGGTCAGGCGGACGGGGGTCCCGGGGTGGCCCGGGACCCCCGGCCGCGTCGGCTCAGAGCCGCGGGTAGGCGTTGGCGATCAGCTGGCGGAACTGGGCGGAGAACCAGTGGCCCGACAGCGGGGCGTTGGCCAGGGCGCCGGACATGTTGTTGCCGTTGCGCGCGTTGCCCGTGTACGTCGGGTCGCACATCCGGTCGAAGCCCTTGCCCTCGTTGTTCGGGATCTCCCGGCTCGCGCCGTCGGACTCGCCCGGCGGCTTGGCCCACACGTAGGCGTCGATGCCCGAGGCCGGGCTCGCCTTCGGCCGTTCGCCGATGCCGGCGCCGGACTGGTTGCACCAGTTGCCGAGGTGGATGCGCCGGTCGTACCGGCCACCGTCGACGTAGGCGTCCACGCTCGTCGTCGGGCCCTTCGCGGTCGGGCGCTGGGAACCGCCCCAGCCGTTGCGCGAGGTGTCGATCAGCATGCCGATGTTCGACGGGAACCCGGCGCTGATCAATTGCGTGCGGAACGCCTGGGCGAACGACAGCTCATCCACGTAGCGGTTCCAGTCCACCCACTTCGACTGGCGCACGGACGTGCCGTTCACGGTGTCGTTGATCGTGAAGTGGTCCTCTTTCAGCACCCCGTAGTTCGCCGTGTTCGCGATGAAACCGGTGACGTTGTTCACCGTGCTGCCCGACGCGCGGGCGGCCTGGGCGAACAGCGTCGCGGAGGCGCTGAAGTTGTCGTCCCACCCGATCCAGCCGTGGTGGGCGGCGTCGATGTAGTTGTAGACGTTGCCGATCGCGCCGAGCTTCGCCAGCGCGTACCCGACGCCGTTGACGTAGTTGCCGTTCTGCAGCATCCGGTCGCACATGGCGGTCGCGGTCGGGCGGCTGCCGACGTTCGTCACGAGGTTGGGCAGCGAGTCGATCTCGATGATCGTCACGATGCGCAGGTTCGCGTACTTCGACTCGCCCATGATCGCGGCGATCGGGTCGATGTACTCGGACTTGTAGCGCGGCAGGTCGTCCGGGCCCAGCTCGCCGTTGGACGCGAGCGCGGCGCAGTCGCGGCCGGGCAGGTTGTAGATGACGAACTGCACGACCATCGTGCGCCCGGCCGCCTGGCTCAGGGCGTTGTCCAGGTGCGCGCGCAGGCCGCGGGCGCCGGTCGTGCCGTTGATCGCGGCGATCCGGTCCATCCAGACGAACGTCGGCTGGTTGGCGATGGCCGACCCGCCGTCGGCCCGCGCCTTCGCGGACCAGTCCGGGTTCACGTACACCGACGCGCCGGCGTACGGGTTGTCCACGCGCGCCGCGGCGGTCACGTCCGCGGCGGCCGGGCCCGTTCCGAGCGCCATGGCCGCGGCGAACGCGAACGCCGCGGTCGCCGCGAACCCGCGACGTGCCCGCCGCCTGCCGGTCAGGCCTGGTGATGACTTCAGTGGCATCTTCGGCTCCCTGGTCGGATGATCGCAAACAGGTGGCGGCGAGATTTCCGGGAACGCTTCCAGAAATCGGACGTTAGCAGGGAACCCACTTGTCGTGAAGACCTTTTACGTTCAATGGATTATTGTTTCGGATATTCCAGATCACCCGGAAGCCCACGCCGGACGCATCCCTTCCCGCTATTCGACCGCATTCGATTTCGAATGCTTTCGAATGACCGGGATCGTTGTGCTCCGGCGGTTTGACGTGACCTGCCGCGCCCACGCCCGGCCACGCGCGGGACGCGTGAGGCGGTGTGAGGTTGCCTCGACTTCCGGTCAACGTTTCGCGGTGCCACCGGCATTTCAGGGGTGTGGACAGAGCGCGGAGCGGGTTGGCGGCGTTGTGCGTCGGCGCGGTGACGGCGATGGTCGTCACCGGTCTGGCCCAGGGCGAGGACGTCTCGCCGAGGGCCGGGGCCGAGGTGTTGTCGGTGGCGGTCACGGTCAGCGCGCCGGGGCCGACGACCGCGGCACCACCCGAGGTGGCGGTGTCGGTCGAGCCGACGCCCGAGCCCGCACCGACACCGGAGCCCGAACCGGAGCCGGTGAGCCTGGCCGGGTTCGCGCCGTCGGTGCGTCGCGGCGTCCTGGTGCACGACCTGCGCTCGGGCGCGGAGCTGTTCGCCGAACGCCCGGACGAGCCGTTCCCGACGGCGTCCGTGGTGAAGCTGCTGATCGCGCTCGACGCGCTGGACCGCGGCGCCGCGCCGGCCCGCGACGTGGCCCGGATGATCGCCACCAGCGACGACGACATCGCCAACCGCCTGTGGCGCCCGTCGATCCCGCGCCGCTGGGCGGAGGAGATCGGGCTGCCGGGCCTGTCGCCGCCGGCCGACCCGAACCAGTGGGGCGACACCCGGATGACCGCACGCGACGTCGTCGCCGTCTACCGGCACGTGCTGCACTCGCCGCACGCCGGGGTGATCGTGCCCGCGCTGGAAGGCGCGACGCCGACCGGCGCCGACGGCTTCGACCAGACCTTCGGCATCCCCGACGCCGTGGGCGCGCACCAGTGGGGCGTGAAGCAGGGCTGGGCGTGCTGCTACGACGGCCTGCGGGTGCTCAACACCACCGGCGTGGTCGACGGCCGCTACGTGGTCGCGGTGCTGACCGGGCACGACAGCGCCACCGGTTACCCGAGGGCCGCCGCGCTGGTCACCGACCTGGTCGCCGCCCTCACCCCGCTGTTCGCCGGGCCCTGACCGCGTCCGCTGCCGAGCCGGACCCGGGGCCGACCGTCGACAGGGCCACCGCGGTGACCCAGGGCAGGGCCAGCAGGAGGCTGCCGAGCAGGTCGGTGGGGTAGTGGACGCCCGTGTAGAGGCGTTGCGCGGCCACCGCCACCGGTATCGCCAGGGCGATCGCCACCACCGCCCACCGCCACCACTTCCGCGTGCAGCGCACGACCAGCACGGCCACCGACGTGCCGAGGACCACCGACGCGGCGACGTGACCGGACGGGAAGCTCGACGTGGGCGGCAGGCCGTCGGGCAGCTTGGCCGCCGGGCGGGCGCGGTCGACGATCGCGGTGGTGATCAGGAACAGCGTGACCTCGCCCAGCATCCCCAACGCGACCAGCAGCACGGGCCGCCAGGAGCGCGTCGTGGCCAGCGCCAGCACGCAGGCGACCACCGCGGCCCCGATCACCGGCCACGTGCCGAGGGCGAACAACGCGCCGAGCAGCAGGCCCCAGACGACCAGCAGCCGCGCCGCGACCAGCCGGAAGTCGGGCGGCACCCGCACCCGGCGCCCGGACACGGGCCGGAGGTCGTCCGCCGCTTCCGGCGCCAAACCCCGCGACAGCGGCACTTCCGGCAGTCCCTCCTCACGCCGCCACCGGCGGAACACCTCGGTGGTCAGGGCCAGCCACACCAGGCCGAGCAGCCAGCCGCCGAGCACGTCCGTGGCGTAGTGCACGCCGAGCGCGACCCTCGTGAAGCCGACCACCACCACGACCCCGACCACCAGCGGCGCCAACACCCGACGTGCCCGCCGAACGGAGGCGAACACCAGCAGCAGCACGCCGTACGTCACGGTGGCCCCGAGCGTGTGCCCGCTGGGGAAGCTCCAGCCCGCGGCGGTGGCCACCTCGACGTCCACCAGCGGGCGCAGCCGCTCGACCAGCTCCTTCACCACCACGCCGAGCAACCCGCCACCGAGCGCCGTGACGACCACGTGCGCCGCCACCCAGGGCCGCCGGCGCAGGAGCAGCCAAGCCACCGCCAACGCGGTCACCCCGGTGAGCGTCGCCGTGTCACCGAGCCGCGTCATCCCGCTCATCGCCGCGACGAGGCCTCCCGACCCGCCGACCCACCGCGTGAGCCCGTCCGAGATCGCCTGGTCGACCTCGCGCACGGGCGCCCACTCCGCCCACACGGACACCACGACCACCGCGAACGCGACACCGGCGGCGGCCGCGGCCACCCACGACACCGCGCTCCGCACCGCGAACCGCTCGACGACCACCACCTGCCGCGCCTCACGTGTCGTCATCACCAAGGTGGTGTGCCCAAATGGATCAACGGGCAATCCTCGGCGCGCGGTGGCGTCGTGCCGGCCGGACCGTTCACGCATTGCGGTGACGTCCGTTGCGGTGGCCCCGGGGCATTCGATAGGGCTGAGGGGTTGCCCACCACCGAAGGAGCCGCCGAGTGAACCCGGACCTGCTGCGCAACTACCTCGCCGAGCACCGCTTCGGACGCCGTGACGTGCTCAAGCTGGCCGGTGCCGCCGGCGCCGCCGGACTGGTCGGAGCTCCCGCCGGCGCCGCGCCCGCCGAGGCCGGCCGGCCGGACGACACGCCGTTCGACTACGCCGACCCGGCGAACCTGGCCGACTGGGCGCCGAGCCGGTACGGGCCCGACGACCAGCGCGGCGCGTTCAACGAGGTCACGCCGGCCAAGACCGCCGCCGCGCTCGGCCTGCTGCGCGCGCACCGCGAGGTCACCACCTACAACCTCGGCGAGCTGATGTGGAACGGCTTCCCGGCCTTCAGCACCGACCCGCGCCGCACCTACGAGCAGCGGCTCACGATCTGGGGATACCCGCCGCCACCGGGCTTCGCCGAGCAGGGCGGCGTCCTGGTCAAGCTGGAACCGCTGGGCGACAACAGGTTGAGCCTGCACGAGGAGCGGTTCGAGGCGGAGTTCTCGCCCAGGCACCCGAAACCGCTCGCCGCGACGCACCAGATCGGCAGCCAGCTCGACAACCTCAACCACATCGGCGCGTCCGACCTGTTCTACAACGGCCTGCGCGGGCCCGACATCGCCCGCGGCCACGGCACCGTCCGGCTCGGCGCCGAGCACATGGGCCCGGTGGTCACCAGGGGCGTGCTGCTGGACGTGCTCGGGGTGAAGCTCGCCCGCGACCGCGTCGAGGACCTGGCCGAACCCGCGAGCAACGGCCGGCCGCTGCTGCGCGAGAACTACCGCATCACCTTGGACGACATCCGGGACGCCATGGAGTTCGGCGGCGTCCGCCACCTGGAGCCCGGTGACGTGGTGCTGTTCCGCACCGGCTGGAACCAGTTGCTGGCCCGCCGCGACCCGGCCGACATCGCCCGCTGGGAGGGTGCGCGCGGGCTGCCCGGCATCTACCTGCGCGAGGCGCGCTGGCTGGCCCGTTCCCGCCCGGCGATCGTCGGCGGCGACACGTGGGCCCTGGAGGTGCTGGGCAACCCGGTCAACGACGACGGCACGGCGTTCCCCGTGCACCAGGAACTGATCATGCGCCACGGCATCCGCATCGGCGAGTCCTACGTCCTGGACCGGCTCGCCGCCGACCGCGTGCACGAGTTCGTCTTCATCGTGACACCGCAGTACGCCGAGGGCGCCACGGCGGGCAACACGCCACCCGCCGCGCTCGGGCACCCCCGGCGTCGCTGACCGGCTCGGCTAGCTGGGCACGGCGAACATGTGCGTCATCGCCGAGTTGTGCTGCGGCACGCCCGGACCCGCGGAGCCGGACTCGTCGGTCAGGCCGTTCGCCTGCCCCTGGATCGCGCCCGTGGGCCCGTCGACGTACTCCGCCCGCACGTAGGCGTAGATCCGGTCGCACCCCGGCTGGAGGGTGATCGTGGTGTACAGCGGCACCGCCTTGTGGTGGGTCTGCCGGGACACGCTCACGCTCGTCTGGGCGGCCGGTGCGGAAGCGCAGATGGCTTCGCCGTTCATCTGGTGGGCGTACAACGTGAAGCGCGCGCCGGACGTCGTGCTGGAGTGCTCGCACGCGGTGGGGTAGCAGGACATGTACTCCACGTCCGCGATCACCGCGACCTCCTCGTGGCCCGACCCGATGGTCCGGTCGAGGATCGGCGTGTAGACGGGTTTGGCCCCGACCACGGTGTTGCCGTTGGGCAGCGACGTCTGCATCGCCGACCCGTTCACGTCCTCCGCGACCTGCAGGGAGGCGAAGCGCAACGTGCCGCTGACCGTGAACGAGGACGTGGCCTCGGCCAGCGAGCTGGTCCGCACGTAGAGGGTGCACGTCAGCGTGCCGGTCGAGGTGGCGGAGACCAGGAACCGGTTGATGATCGTGATGTCGCCGCGGCCCGGGTTGGCGTTGGCGGCCGGGTCGAGGTTCTCGCCGAGGACGACGTTGCCGCCGCCCGCGCCGGCGCAGCGCACCTCGTTGTCGACCAGGTTGACGTGCGCGGAGTTGTAGGCGCGCAGGGTCGAGTAGACGTAGGCGGTCTGCCCGGCCGTCATGGACGCCTCGATCCGGCCCATCGCCTGCACCTTGTGCATCTTCTTGCTCGCGGCCGGCACGTCGGTGATCGCCACCGGCCCGAAGGTGGTGGACGTGGCCGCTCCGGCCGGTGTCGTGACCCCCACGAGCGCGGCGGCGGTGACCGCGCCGATCGCCGCGAGGCGTTTCCACGTGCGTGCGGAACTCATCAGGCTCCCCTCATCACGGCCGAAGCCGTCCCCAGTGCTGCCGTCGGGCCAGGCTAGCCCGCCGCACCGCGCCCGGAGGCGGCGTTGAAGAGCATCGTCCGGCCGGCGCGGACCGGGGTCACGGTCGAGGCGGCGTTGGTGCCCGGTTCATTGGGATGACCATCCGTGACGGTGTGCTGACTTACCGTGAGTCGATAGGTACCGATTGACATTCGATAGGTAACGCGCGAAACTCGATGCATGCTTACGACGCATCGAGCGGTAGTCGCGCTCCGGGTGTTCCTCGTGTTGATGTTCGGCGTCCTGGTCCTGTTCCAGGTCATGTCGCTGCCCGGCCAGTTCCGGAGCATGGCCGAGGAGTCGCCGGACCTCGCGTACCTGAGGTGGCCGCTGACCGCGGTGTCGGTGTTCTGGGTGCTGTGCGTCCAGGTGGTCATCGTGTCCATCTGGAAGCTGCTCACCCTGGTGCAGAAGGACCGCATCTTCAGCGAGGCGTCGTTGAGGTGGGTGGACGCGATCGTGTGGGCGATCGCCGCCGCGTGGGTCGTGTTCCAGTGCTTCTTCCTCTACGTCGGCTTCAACGCCGACGACCCCGGCGGCCCGCTCGTGCTGTTCCTGATGTCGATCGGCATCACCGTGGTGGGGCTGCTGGTGGTGGTGATGCGCGCGCTGCTGCGGCAGGCCACCACGCTGCGGTCCGACATGGAGCAGGTCATCTGATGGCGATCATCGTGCGCATCGACGTCGAGCTGGCCAAGCGCAAGATGAGCGTCGGTGAGTTCGCCGAGCGGATCGGGCTCACGCCGTCGAACGTGGCCGTGCTGAAGAACGGCCGGGCGAAGGCGGTGCGGTTCAGCACGCTGGAGGCCATGTGCCGGGTGCTGGAGTGCCAGCCGGGCGACCTGCTCGAGTGGGTCGACGACGACGAGGACGGCGTCCTCGTCGCGCCGGCTGGGGACGAGGACGACCGGTGATCGAGGTGCGCGGGCTGACCCGGCGTTACGGCGACGTGCTCGCCGTCGACGACCTGAGCTTCACCGTCGAGCCCGGCAAGGTGACCGGGTTCCTCGGCCCGAACGGCGCGGGCAAGTCCACCACGATGCGGGTCGTGCTCGGCCTCGACCGGGCGACCACGGGCACGGCGCTGGTGAACGGGCGGCCGTACGCGTCGTTCGCCGAACCGCTCCGGGAGGTCGGCGCGCTGCTCGACCCCGGCGCGGCGCACCCCGGCCGCACCGGGCGCGGTCACCTGCGCGTGGCCGCCCGGTCGAACGGGATCCCGCGACGCCGGGTGGAGGAGGTGATCGAGCGGGTGGGGCTCGGCGGCGCGGCACGTCGGCGGATCAAGGGCTACTCGCTCGGGATGCGGCAACGACTGGGCATCGCGACCGCGCTCATCGGCGACCCCGGCGTGCTGGTGTTCGACGAGCCGATCAACGGGCTCGACCTCGACGGCGTCCGGTGGATCCGCGGCCTGCTGCGCCAACTCGCCGACGAGGGCCGCACCGTGCTGATCTCCAGCCACCTGCTCGGCGAGATGGAGCAGATCGCCGACCGGCTGGTCGTCATCGGCCGCGGCCGGCTCATCGCCGACGCCACGACCGAGCAGATCCTCCAGCGGGCTCGGGCGCGTCCAGGTGCGCGTGCGCAGCCCCGAACCGGACCACCTGCTCGCCGGGCTCCGCGAGCACGGGTTCGACGTGGAGCGGGTCGACGGACGCGAGCTGCGCGTCGACGGCGGCACGGCCGAGGAGGTGGGCGCGCTCGCCCACTCGCTGAACGTCCCGCTGCACCACCTGTCCGAGGTGCGCCAGTCGCTCGAGGACGCGTACCTGGAACTGACCGACAGCAGCGTCGAGCACCACGGCCGCGAGCCCGTGCTCACGACGGAGGAGGCACGGTGACGGCCCTGGCTCACGACGTCCGCGTCGGACGCGTGTTCGCCCGCGCGTGCGCCGCGGAGTGGACGCGGTTGTGGACGGTGAGGGCGACGTGGTGGTTCCTGGCCGCGGCGGCCGTGACGATGGTGGGCATCGCGACCATCGCGGGCCTGGAGGCGGCCTCGAACCCGATCCGCCGCAGGGCGGGTCGGCGTGGGCGGCGGCGGCCGTCACCGGTCTGCCGGGTCAGTTCGCGCTGCTCGCGCTCGCCCTCACCGCGGTGACGTCCGACTACGCGACGGGCGGGATCGTGCCGAGCCTGCAGTGGACGCCGCATCGGGCGGTCCTGTTCCTGTCGCGGGCGACCGTGGCGGTGGGTGCGGCCACCGGCGTCGGCGTGCGGCTGGCGTCCGCCGCGACCCTCGCGTCCTTCCTCGCCGCACGGCCGCTGCTCACCCTCGGCGGCGGCTGGGACGTGCTGCCCGACGTCGCTTTCGTGTTCGCGGCCGGGTCGGCGTTCGCGCTGGGTCTCGGTTTCCTGCTCCGCCACACGGCGGGCGTGCTCGTCACCGTGTTCCTGCTGATGCTCGTGCTGCCGCTGATGCTGCCGAACTTCGGCTACGAGTGGATGTCCGCGCTCGCCGACCTCCTGCCCGGTTCGGGCGCGGCGTTCCTGCTGATCGGCGAGGTGCCGGGGATGACGCGCACGTCCTCGTTCGTCACGATGCTCTGTTGGGCCGCGGGCGCCCTGCTGCTCGGCTGGCTGCGCCTGTCCCGCGACGACGCCAACCGCTGATCGACGCAACCGCTCATCGACGCGGGCGGGACCCGTTGGGGGGTTGGAAAACGCGGTGACGTCGTCTGGTGAAAGCGGGGAAACCTGCGGCGCGATTCGATTAGCATCCGCGAGTGCAGATCTCCGTCCACGTCCCGTACGACGAGCAGCGCCTGCGTCGCGCGCTCAAGTTCGTGGTGCGCCCGCAGACCAAGAAGTTGCGCGTCCTGGGCATGATCATGGTGCCGGCCGGCGGACTGATGTGGCTCACCGGCAGCGACTGGCCGTTCCCGGTGCTGTTGATCGTCCTTGGCCTGGCGTACGCCTTCTTGTTGGAGCCGTTCATGGTGCGGCAGAGCCTGCGCGCCCTGAACCCCTCCGCCCGGCAGGACTACGAGCTGACCCTGGACGAAGCCGGCTTCGCCATGAAGGCGGAGTCGTACGAGCAGCGGCTGGCGTGGTCGACGATCCAGCGCGTCGACGAACAGCCCGACGCGTGGTTCCTCGTGATCGCCAAGAACCAGGCCCTGCCGGTCTACAAGGACCTGATGACCGAGGAGCAGCGCGTGCTGTTCGCCGACATCCTCGCCCGACGCGCGGCCGCCTGAGCCGGGCCGGACCCGCCGGGATGGCCCGCCGGGGTGGGCCCCCCCCCCCCGCCGCGGGGCCCCCGCGCCGGGCCGCGGGGGGCCCGGGCCCGGTCGCCCATCA